>NZ_JBIYEU010000007.1:0-155354 GCF_044909655.1 Enterococcus sp. UD-01
GGCAATTTCATAAAATCCGATCAATATAAAAAGCATATTGTTCGTCTTTTACTCCAATTGCTCGAACCTAAACGACTTTTGGCTCAACCTCTTTCATTCATTATATATGCGGCCAAGAAGACTCGAACTTCCACGGGAGTACTCCCACCAGCCCCTCAAGCTGACGCGTCTGCCATTCCGCCATGACCGCCTGTATTGAACATCTCAAGCCATTTTAGTATAAAATAGCCAGAATTGATTGTCAAGATGAGCCGCTGCTTTTCGTTCAACGCTTTTCCGAAATGTAATACTGACGGCTGAGCTGTTCATAAGCTGCTTCGATAGCTTTCGGCAATTGAACGGCAGCAATATAGCCTGTGCCTAAAGGGCCATAACCAAAGTGATCATTTCGTAGTCGCCTGATTTCACCAAGTACTAATGAAACAAAATAATCCTTGCTCCACAAACCATTAAAACGTTGATCTTCAAATACAACAGCTTCTTCAACTGAATGTACTAAGGGAATTCGTGGAACAACATTTGTAAATTCTACCGATAGTTCCCGCCATTCTTTCTCAAAGGTTGCTTTAAGACGGCGCTGCAGCAAGGGATCTTGTAAAAGCAGTACTCGTTTTGGTTCAAGTCGTGCAGCTTTGATAATTCCTAATGAAAATCTAGCATTTTCACCTGAATTCGTTGAACACGCTTCGGTAAGAAATAGATCTGCCGCCAATTGGTATTTTTCTTTAAAATAACTAAGATACATTTCTGTTTCACTTTGACCGGATACATTATAGCCCAATCGGCGAAAATTTCTTCTTAAATGAGCGGTCGCATGTCCTTCACCTCCAGTCAGCAGCAGCGCTGAAACTTTCTTTTTCTGATAAAGCTGAACAAGCTCATCTGCTAAATAAGGGAGACTGTTTCCAGCCAAAATCGCTAAATCATAATGACCTGCAGGCTCTTCTTTTTCAGCTAAATAAGTAATGACCCTATTCCATTGTTCCTTCATGCTTGATCTCCTTTATCTAAAAAGAGCAGGACAAAAGTCAATAACGCTTCTATCCTGCTCTTCTAATAGATTTTTTACTACTTGACTTCAATTAATCTGCCTTGACATTTGCCGCAGACAAATTTGGCTGTGTTCACTTTCCGTTTTCTTAAAATCAGCGTTTGGCATTTTTCACATTGGTATTGATGATAAGACTGCGGCTTTTGTTCAACTAAAGGACGAACATAGCGGCTGCCGCCGGTTGCTTTCAATAGCTGCTTAAAGTCAGCGTCTTTATGCTGGTAGCCTTTTTTGGATAAATGTAAGTGATAGTGACATAGTTCATGTTTGATCACTTTTACCAGCTCTTCCTGACCATAAAGCTCAAAGACCTTCGGATTAAAGTCAAGATTATGAGAACGCAAATGATAACGACCACCCGTTGTCTTTAAGCTCCGATTGAAAAAAGCCTGGTGCTGAAATTTTTTGTGAAAAAAGCAGTTAGAGATTTCTTCTACTAAGAGCTGTAGCTGTTCATCGGATATTGTTGTTTCCGCTGATTGATTCTGTTTAGAAACGCTTGTCAAAACTAGTCTTTCCTTTCGTTATAAGGCAGCATAGTTAAGCTGATCCGACCTTTTTTCAAGTCGATAGCTTCAACCCAAACAGTCACGACATCCCCAACTGCGACGATGTCCGTCGGATGCTTGACAAATTTTGGACTTAGCTTGGAAATATGCACAAGGCCATCCTGCTTCACGCCGATATCAACGAAAGCGCCAAAATCAATCACGTTTCTGACGGTTCCTTCAAGCTCCATTCCCGGTTTGAGATCCTCCATTGATAGAACATCTTTTCTTAAAAGGGGTGCCGGCATTTCATCCCGCATATCGCGACCCGGCTGAACCAAGGCTTGAATAATATCGTTTAAGGTTTCAGCACCGACTGCTGCTTCCTGCTCCAGCGTAGTCAGGGATAAGGCTTTAAGCTTTTGCGCGGCTTCCGTTGTCCCTAATTCTGCTAAAGATACATTGGCCTTAGCCAAAATTTCTTTTGCTGCAGCGTAGCTTTCCGGGTGAATACCGGTATTATCTAAAATGTTTTTTCCATTTGGAATTCGTAAAAAACCAATCGCCTGTTCATAGGCTTTAGGGCCTAAGCGAGGAACCTTTTTCACTTGGTTACGGGCAGTAAAGGCGCCGTTTTCATCACGATAGGTTACCAAATTTTGAGCAGTGGTTTTGTTTAAACCAGAAACATGCTGTAATAGCTGAGGACTCGCTGTATTTACATTCACTCCAACCTGGTTTACGGCTGTTTCAACCACAAAGTCTAGCTGTTCAGCCAAGCGTTTTTGCGAGACATCATGCTGGTACTGTCCTACGCCAACTGCTTTAGGATCGATTTTTACCAATTCCGCCAACGGATCCTGTAGGCGGCGAGCGATGCTGACAGCACTTCTTTCTTCTACTTGTAATTCCGGAAATTCCGTGCGGGCAATTTCACTGGCAGAATAAACAGATGCACCGGCTTCATTAACAATCACGTAAAACACTTCACGCTTGCTTTGCTTTAATTGCTCTGCGACGAACAGCTCCGATTCACGACTAGCCGTACCATTTCCGATAGCCACCATTTCGACTTGATAGGTTTCAATCAAACGATTAAACGCTGGTCCAGCTGCCGCACGCTTTTCGCCTGAGGCTGGTTTGTGCGGATAGATTACTTCGATCGCCAATACTTTACCGGTTGCATCCACTACAGCAAGCTTACAGCCTGTACGATACGCCGGGTCAAAGCCTAAAACAACCTTGCCCTTTAACGGCGGCTGTAATAATAAATTACGCAGATTTTCACCGAAAATAGTAATCGCCTGCTCGTCTGCTTTTTCGGTCAATTCATTTCGCAGCTCACGTTCAATTGCAGGACCGATAAATCGTTTGTAACTATCCAGATAGGCGGCTTCTACGTAAGAAGCTGTTGGCGATTGATTTGATGTAATTAACTGACGTGCAAAATAATCATTGATTTTTGTTTCATCGACAACGATAGCGACTTTGATAATGTCTTCTTTTTCAGCTCGATTGGTTGCCAACACGCGGTGAGAAACCATTTTACTGACGGGTTCTGAAAAATCATAGTACATTTCATAGACAGATTTTTCATCCTTTTCCGCATCTTTGACTTTACTGACATAATCACCGTGCTTAAATGTATAATCTCTAATCCAAGTTCTAAATTTCGGTTCATCACTGATGCGTTCTGCTAAAATCTCATGCGCTCCTTGCAAGGCCTCGGCGGCAGAAGCGACTTCTTTTTCAGCATTGATATATTGCTCAGCCTCGGCAGTCACATCTGCTTTTGCCGGAAAACTCAATAGCCAGTCAGCCAATGGCTCCAGACCTTTTTCCTTAGCGATGGTTGCTTTCGTGCGGCGTTTTTGTTTATACGGCCGATACAGATCTTCCACTTGTTGCATTTTAGTGGCTTGTTGAATTGATTTTGCTAATTCATCCGTTAACTTGCCCTGCTCTTCGATTAAACGCAAAACCTCTTCTTTACGTTTTTCAAGATTGCTTAAATAGTTATAGCGTTCTTCAATTTCACGAATCTGCACTTCATCCAGACTGTTGGTCATTTCTTTCCGATAACGGGCAATAAAAGGAACAGTGTTGCCTTCATGTAATAAAGTCAGCACTGTTGTAATTTGTTTGGGACGGTAGCCTGTTAGTTCTTTTTGCAGTAATGTCACTACCTCTTGATTATAAGCTTCTGCCATTCTTTTATACCTCTTTTCCTTAACATACCTTTTTTATTTTAGCATATTTCCCTATTGAAATATAGGCTAGATCTTTTGCCCGTTTTAAAGGACAAACGTTTATTTGTTAAAAATCAGGCTGCCAAGGACCATGCATATTTTGATATTCAATATCCTGCACAATTCCCTTTTCATCAAAAATGACGCCGTGTACTGAGCCGCCAAAGACTGCGCCGCCATCAATGCCGATTTTATTGTCCGAACGCCACAGATCGGTTGTTTCCATATCGCCGTGCAGCATCGGGGTAATGGTGTGACCAAAGACAATCGTTTTGCCGGTCTTGTTTTTGCCCTGATGAAACGCCTCTCTAATCCAAATAAAATCATGAGGCGAGGTATCGCGCCAATCTGCCTTCGTTAAATCAACACCTGCATGAACAAAGAGATAATTTTTCCATTCAAAATACAGTGGTCGATCCGTTAAAAAATCGACAAGATCTCGATAGCGGCTGCGGATCATTAAAGCCATTTCCGTTGGCGAATATTCCTCGGTAGCGCCTTTATGCAACAGACTTTCCAAGGTTTCCTTGCCGCCGTTTTTAAGATAGCTCGGGTACCAATCTTCCGGATTATGTAGAAACTGTAAAAAATATTCTTCATGGTTGCCACGCAAATAAATCGCTCCATATGTTTCAACTAATTGCTTGCCAAGTAAAAAGCTCTCTTTACTTTTCGGGCCGCGGTCATTCAAATC
Source organism: Enterococcus sp. UD-01 (assembly GCF_044909655.1). NCBI lineage: Bacteria > Bacillati > Bacillota > Bacilli > Lactobacillales > Enterococcaceae > Enterococcus > Enterococcus sp. UD-01. Next base: position 4,483 of record NZ_JBIYEU010000007.1, read on the forward strand.
TCCAATTAATACTAGTTGATGCTTTTTAGGGTCAAACTCTTTAAGAAGGGCTTCGAACAGCTCAAATTCTCCATGAATATCGCTAATCGCATACACGTACTCTTTCATTTTTAACCGCTCCTTTTTCCGTCTTGTTTTTCTTATTATAACGCAAGCAAGCGGCTCCTTCCTGAAAAAAACAAATATTCCGCTATTATTTAGGATTCCTTAAAAAGTTGAAATTATTCTTAGACTTTTCATGAAAAAGAGAGTAAACTTATTTACATGACACCTTGTCATAATTTAATAGAAAAGAGCTGAAATTCATGAAAAAGAAAACAATTTTTGGAATTATTGCAGTTATTTTAATTGCAGTACTCATTTTCTTAGCTGTTCAAGAAAACTCAAGTAAAACCAAGGCAGTTTCTGTTCGCAGCGGCGAAATAAAAAAAGAAACGATTGTAGAAACACTTTCCACTACAGGCACCTTAATTCCTAATCAAAGCCAAGCCTTGATGGGTAGCGGCAATGTCGTTGAAATGAATGTGTCCGTTGGTGATAAAGTAGATCAGGATAAGGTTTTGGCTACTTACGATAATGGATTACAATTAAAAGCTCCGTTTAGCGGAACAGTTACTCAAGTAAATATTAAAGCGAAACAAGCGGATGCCAATGCGCAACAAGGCAAACCTTCTATTCAAGTCGATGATTTGTCTACATTAAAGGTTCAATTAGCCCTATCTAATTCAGAAGCTGCTTCCGTTGCAGTCGATCAAAAAGCTGAAATTTCCAGCAATAATCAAACCTATGCCGGAAAAGTTGCTGAAAAGGATCCGATTGCCATCAGCAGCCAGTCTGCCACAGGCACAACAGCTAGTTTGAAAGCTTTAGTTACTTTTGACAAAGCACCAGAGAACCTATTTGCCGGTTTCGATGCAGATGTCGATATTGTCACAAACAGTGTAAAGGATGCCTTGGCCTTACCTATTGAAGCCTTAACGTATAATGATAAAAATGAACCAATCGTTTATACCATTAAGGACGGCAAAGCCAAAGTCACAAAAATCAACGTCGGGATTCAATCAGATAAATTAGTCGAAGTAAAAAGCGGCTTAAAAGCTGGCGATTCAGTCATTCTTTCACCAAGCTCTGACGTGAAGAACAACACTGAAGTAACCAAAGAATAGAAGGTGAAAGCAAATGATTGATTTAAAAGATGTCGTAAAAATCTATCAAACAGGCGCAGAAGAATTAATGGCGCTTAAGCATGTTTCCTTACATATTGCTGAAGGCGAGTTTACTTCTATTATGGGCCCGAGCGGATCAGGAAAGTCAACGATGATGAACATTCTCGGTCTACTGGATCGTTTCGACGAAGGAAGCTATCATTTAAACGGACAGGACGTATCGAATTTAACTAGCAATGAAAGTGCCAGGGTAAGAAATCGTGAAATCGGCTTTGTTTTTCAGTCCTTCAACTTAATGCCGAGAATGACGCTTTTAGACAACGTCGCCTTACCAATGGTTTATTCCGGGATTTCTGCTAAGGAACGAAAAGAACGGGCTTTAGAAGCATTGGCTAAAGTTGGCTTGGCTGATCGAGTAGATCACCGGCCCAATGCCATTTCCGGCGGACAAAAGCAGCGAGTAGCAATCGCTCGTGCTATCGTGAATAAGCCGGCGGTTTTAATGGCGGATGAGCCTACTGGAAATTTGGATTCTAAAACAACACTTGAAATTATGAAGATCTTTCAAGATTTAAATGATAATGGTACAACCGTCGTCATGGTCACACATGAACCGGATGTTGCCCAATATACAAAACGGATCGTTTCATTTAAAGACGGTGAAATTATCGATGATAATCCTGTTACAGATCGAAAAACATTATAGAAAGGAGCTGCATTCATGGGTATTATTGAAAGTTTTAAAATGGCGGTTGACAGTATTTTAGCCAATAAAATGCGTTCTTTTTTGACCATGCTGGGAATTATTATCGGGATTGCTGCTGTTATTGCAATTTTAGCTGTCGGAAATGGGGCTACCAGCCAAATTACCGGAACCTTCAGCGACTTAGGTGCATCAACGATTTCTGTTTCTACAAGTCGGGATGCCACAGATAGTCAAAAAATAACCAGTCAGGATATTAAAGCACTAAAAGACGGCATTCCACAAATTGACCATGTTTCACCTGCTGTTTCCATCCAATCAGTTGGTGCAGTCAATGATCAGTCAAAAGCCACCTTGATTATGGCCGGAACACCGGATTTACAATACACGAACCAGACGATGGATAAAGAAATTGTTTATGGCCGCTATTTCAACACAACGGAATATTCCGAGGGCAGTAAAGTGGCGGTGATCAGTGCTGATACCGCACGCTACTTCTTCAAAGGACAAGAAAATGTAGTCGGCGAAAAAATTAGTCTGCGTACGCAAAAAGGACAAGTTAGCGTCCGCATTATCGGCGTAACCAAAAGTACCGTTGAAAAAATGGTTGGTTCATTTGATGAAGCAGAAATGATGGGGTATATTTCTCTGCCATTAACGACAGCGGATACTTTAAATCCGGATGCTACGAAAATTACCAGCTTAACGGTTATTGCTAAATCAAAAGACGATATTGATTCTGTTTCAAAACAGATTGTAAATATCTTATCCGTTCGCCATAACACAGTCGGCGAAAAAGTCTATACTGCAACGAACTTCTTGCAGGCGTTGGATCAGGTAAATAATGTATTGGGCTTGTTCATTAATTTCATTGCAGCGGTTGCAGCAATCGCCTTAATCGTTGGTGGTATCGGCGTTATGAATATTATGCTGGTTTCCGTTACCGAGCGAACCAGAGAAATCGGAACAAGAAAAGCCTTGGGTGCTACAGATAGCAATATCTTATTTCAGTTCTTGACTGAATCTGTTATCTTATGCTTAATCGGCGGCTTGATCGGTCTGACTTTAGGCGCTATTCTAGCGGTTACTGTAGCAAGTGCTTTAGACATTACGGCACAGTTCACTGTAGGTTCAATCATTGCAGTTTTACTCTTTTCAAGTGCTATCGGAATTTTCTTCGGAGTGTATCCAGCGAGAAAAGCAGCCAAATTGGATCCGATTGAAGCCTTACGATATGAATAAAAAATGAGCGGTAAAAAGAAAATTTCTCTTTTACCGCTCATTTTTTATTTTTTCATTCCTGAAAGGATTGTCGCAAATAATTCATAAGGGATCTGGAAATGTCCAAATCTTAAACGAGAACGATATTCCGCCCATAATGGATCCTCAGAAACAGCAGCTAACGGCAGCTCGTTCAAATCCTTTAGAAAAGCCACGTCCTTCCGATATGGAATAAAGCCTGGAAACATCTCAAAGGGATAAGCCTCTCCTTTTAAAATTTGACCAGCAGCGATAAACTTTTGACAAGGCTCTTTGGTTTTCAAACTCATTTTAGGCGCATAATAGATTAGCCAATCGCCCTCCTTCATTCTTTTTAAAGGGGCAGCTTTTCCATGACACAGCTGACAAAAACCATCTTTTTTTCCCAACTGAACGTGATCCTTTGAAGCAACACCGATCCAATAATTCATGTGTTCACTTCCTTTTTTTATAAAATGATGGTTTCCGTCGTGTCCATGCCTAAAGTCACCGTCGCTTGGGTGAAATGAACTTCGTATAAGTCCAGCATGTCTCCAGCATGTTTAATATTTTCCGCATAGCTGGGAATCTTTTGTATCCACTGATCAGCTACGTCATAAACCGTTTGGGCGCTTTGTTTAACTAATCCATGTCGAACGCGGACGTGACTGGTGTCATTTTTAGGAATTGTCGTAAAGGCAACTCTTGCATTGGCATTAAATTCAGCGATTTTGTTGTTACCTTTAAAGGTTGAAAAGAATAAACATTTTTTGTTCTCGTCATAAAAGAAATTGACGATTCGGACATTGGGCTGTTCCCCAACACTGGTTGCTAAAGCAATTTCCTCTTGTTCGTTCATTATCGTGCTAAAAGCTTCTTTGATTGTCATACTACCTTCTCCTTTATTGTTCCTTTATTTACTAACATGTTTATTGTAGCAAAGAAACCCTGACAACTATGTGTCAGGGTTTTACTAGTTTTTTTCAATAAGTGTCCAAATTTTTACTCTAATTTATTTAGCGTCCAAGTAACTACATCACCATCTTTTAAATAATAGTCCACTGCCGCAACATCCGGCTGCTTACCATTGACATCGTACAGCCAATATTTATTCTCCTGCGCATTTTGCTTATGCCCGTCAATTCCAGTGATAAAATCCTGATCCATTTCAAGCTTGAATTGTTGATCCATAATCGTCTGCAAGGATTCTTTCTTATTTACCGTCAGCTCTTTTTTATCAAACTCTTGCTTGTCTTCTTTTAAAATGATAGTGATTTTAAGCTGATCCTGCGCTTTTTCTTTAGCCGGCTCAGCTTTTTGCGTACAGGCTCCTAATGTTAACATGACCAGTAGTATCAAAAAACCATAAATGTTTTTTTTCATTTTTTCCTCTCCATTTCTGCTCTTATATTATATTTTATTAAAATACGCTGTAATCTGCTCTGAAAGGTGCGCAAAAGCAGACAAGAAAAAAAGACATTTGCTGCACAATACGTCAGTGTGAACGGCGCCGCTGTGACTAATAAAGCGGCATAACGTGGCCAAGAAAAAGCATGATCAAGCGAAAAGACTGTCCAAACATCCATAAAAAACGAAAAGAACAAACCCGCGAAAATCCCGTAGGCACTCAACAGCCAATAATGCTTTTGTAGCTGATGACGAACGAATGGAAGTCCGGCAAGCAAGCCAATGACGCCCCAAGAAAACATCTGAAACGGTGTCCAAGGACCTTGCCCAAATAAAATATTGGACGTCACAGCGGATAGTGAGCCCACCAGAAAACCGACCTCCGCGCCCATACAAATACCGGTCAGAATAATCAGCGCAGTCATAGGCGTAACGGCCGGAATCAGATAAAAAACGACTCGTCCCGATACTGCGGTCGTTGTTAAAACCGCAATCAGCACCAGCTCCTTGATATTTAGCTGCTTTTTCTCGTAGCGGTAATAAAAGGGCAGACAGGCGGCAGTTGCCAAGCCTAATGAAACTGCTTGGTATTGATTTCTGTTAAACAATAGCCAGCTTAAAAAAAACAGCACTAGTACGCCTAGCATCAGCATTATTTTGCCATCAACTTTTCCTCTCATTAGCTTTCACCGCTTCCTTACAATGTTCAATCACTTGACGCGTTGACACTAATTCATTAAACACACCTCTGGAAATGCGGCTGGCTGTGGTCGTATAAAAGGTGTGCTCACTGAAGAAGCGTTTTGGCTCGGCTTCTGCTAAGATTGTGTTATTAAAAAACAAGCCGCAACGATCCGCTAATTCAGCGGCAAAATCCAAATCATGCGTGACGGTTAAAATCGTTTTGCCGGTTCGAGCCAATTGTTTTAAAAGTGCAGTCAGCTCTGGCTTGGCAAAATTATCCAAACCTTTTGTCGGTTCATCCAGTAAAAGAATTTCCGGATCGGTTAATAAAAGCTTGCCGATGGCTGCACGCTGTCCTTCACCACCGCTTAAATCAAAGGGATGCTGCGCTAAACAGGCTTCTATGTCCAATAATTCAGCGACTGCTTCGATTCGCTGTTGACTTTGAGCCTGATCCCAGCCCTGATTGGTTAGATAAGACAAATATTCTTGCGCGACAGTTTCTTTAATAAAAACCAGCTGTGACGCTTGCGGCAAATAACCGACAGCTGCCTGCTTCTTTTTCAACACTTCACCAGAAACCTGTATCTTACCACGATAACAGGTCAAGATTCCGGCAATGACCTTTAACAACGTTGTTTTCCCAGTTCCATTTCCACCAACTAAAGTAAAAATTTCCCCCGCTTTTAAGGTTAAATCTACTCCAGCTAAAACATCCATGCCAGACTTCTCATAACGAAACCAGCAATTTTTCAATTGTAAGCGAATCTGTTCCTTGGAAATCAGCTGTTCTGCTCGAGCAGCTGGTCGCTCCAATGTTTCTTTAGCAAAATGCCGCTGCAAAAAGCGCTGCCCTTCCATAACGGTTAAAGGACAATCCTCTTTATCATCCAATCCAAGGAAAATCTGGGCTGCACTCGGCAGACTTAAAATAAAACGCTGCAGTCCCACCCCATTTTGCCTCACTTCTTTTACAAGCTGAGCAGGTGTTTCCGCATAAAGCAATTGACCTTTTTCCAATAGCAACACACGGTCAGCCACAGGAAAAAGCGATTCTAACTGATGCTCAACCATTAAAATCGTCATCCCCAATTCGCGGTTTAACCGAACCAACAGATTCATAAAGCTTTGTGCTGCCAAAGGATCTAATTGTGTAACCGGCTCGTCCAACAATAAAATGGTCGGACGCATCACCAAAACAGCGGCTAAATTTACTAATTGCTTTTGGCCCCCAGACAGCTTTGCCGTCGGATGCTCCAATAAATCATCAATCCCTAAAAAACTGACCATTTCAGCAATTCTACGTTTGATTTCCGCAGCAGGAACGCGGATATTTTCCAAGCCAAAGGCTAATTCCTGCCAAACAGTCGTCGTGATTAACTGACTTTCCGGATGCTGCATCACATAGCCAATGCTGTCTGCGGGAAAGTCACTGAGTGGTGCTCCTGCCAACGTGAGGGTACCTCGCAGCTCGCCGGTCGGTGCTAACTGTGGTTTTAACAGCTTTAACAAGGTTGACTTGCCGCTGCCGGAAGCCCCGCAGATTAAATAAAAAGCGCCTTTTTCAACTGAAAAGGAAACTTGCTTTAATGCAGGTTGTGTTGCTCCCGCATAACGAAAGCTTAAATTCTCAACTGCAAGATAAGCCACGTAATTCCCTCCCTTAGTTTATTAAATGTCGGTAAACAAGCGAAAATGAAAAAAAAGAGATAATAAAATGCCTGCTGCTGGATAAATGGTCCTACCGCTTCTAAATAAGGATAAAAAGTATAAGCGGCTCCTTCAGGCAAAAATACAGACAAATAAAAAAGACCGCTGCCGCCTAACAGCAGAATGACCAGTGTATCGTAAAAATGCCACTTAAAGACCAGTCGACTACTGCGCTGTGTCGTATAACCGCGAGCCTTCATGGCATCTGCCGTATCCATTGAGCTTTCCAACAGCCAAGTAAATAAATGACCAAACAGATCCAAGCCGTAAGTAGCTTTTTCTCGCAGCCGCAGCTTACGCGTTTGCTGAAAGGTTTGCTGAACCTGATTTAATTCTGTGAAATAATACCGAAATAACGGAATAAATCGAAAAATCAACGCTAAAATGACGGTCAATTTAGGCAGTCGTTTGCCAAATAAGTAAAAGAATTTTTCCATCCCAACCGCACTTTGCATATTTTGAAAAAGATAGATGACGGAAGCTATCTTCATCCCCATAAACAGGCCATATACTGCTGCTTCGGCAGTGATCGGTTGCCGTCCTAAAAAAAACAAAACCGTTGCGCCCCGATGGATAAACAAGGGATTTGTAAGCCCGATCACCAGCATAAAGATCAGCGGATAAATAATTGAACGTTTACTTTTGCCCGCTAAATAAAATAGACGTAAGCTAAGGCAGCCGAAAAAAATACTGGAAAGAAGCACAGGATTGTCCGTACTCATGGTAAGTAAAAGCATTAATAAATAATAGCAGGCGGCTACAAACGGATGAACGGTTTTAAAAAAAGACGGTTTCACTGCAAAGCCCCTTTCCTGCAAGTTAAGTAACGACACTTATTATATCAAAAATGACGATAAAGAACAGCTTTTGACAAGATCTCTGCGCAAAGTCCAAGTTTTTCGTTATAATAAAAGGACAAGCTCTCTAAGAAAGTAGGCATAATATTGAAAACAGAACGACTATTGACTATGATTATGATTTTACTGGATAAAAAGCAAATTAGCGCAACCAAGCTAGCGGAAATGCTGGAGGTTTCCGTCAGAACGATTTACCGAGACGTCATTTCACTAAGTGAGGCTGGGGTGCCAATTTCTACAACGCCCGGCGTCAATGGCGGTATACAAATTATGGACAATTACAAAATTGACAAGCAATTTTTCACGGCAGCAGATATCACGTCCTTACTAATTGCACTGGAAAGCTTAGCCACGAATGTTTCACCCATTCAGTTGAATCAGATTTTAGAAAAGGTAAAAACCTTAGTGCCCGCTCATTATCTAGAGGAAATCGAGTTGAAAACTAACCAGATTGCCATCGATTTAACGCCATGGACCAGTAATACGACTGTTCAACCCTTTTTAGAATTAATAAAAATTGGACTGGATCGTTCCAAATTATTAGCCTTTCATTACGAAAATAATCAAGGGATTTTGAGTCAGCGCAAGGTTGAGCCTTATCGCTTAGTGTTAAAAGAGATCAGCTGGTACTTGCAAGCCTATTGTACAGAAAAGCAGGAATTCCGGACATTCAAGCTGTCCCGAATAACCAACTTAACCCTATTGGACGAGGCGTTTACACCTCGCCCATTCACACCGTCTCCTTTGGGAAGTACGCCGTGGGTTCAAGGGGACTTTACCAAAATTCGATTAAAGCTTAAACGCCGTCTTAAGGATCAGCTGATTGATAAATTTGGCAAGCTGACTTTTATAGAGCATTCTGATCCAGCGTTTCTTTTAGTCGAATTGTCTTTTATGGAGGATGAATATGGTTATAATCTGCTCTTAGGCTTTGGTAATAACTGTGAGTGTCTGGCTCCTGCACATGTTCGTAAAGAGTTAAGCCGAAGAATTATGGAGCTGGCTGCTCTTTACCAAAAATAAAAAAGGAAAGAAACGACAGCATTCGCTATTGTCTCTTTCCTAAATTTTTTCCTTGTCTAAGATAGACTATGTTGCTTATTTTTTCTTTTTACCACCAAAGGCATCTTTCATTTTATCGAAAAAGCCTTCTTCTTGTTGTTCATCTACTGTTTGACCGCCTGCTTTTGCAAAGGCCCGCAATGCTTCTTTTTGCTCTTCATTTAAGTTTTTCGGCGTAATGATCTTCACTTTGACATGCTGATCTCCTGTTGAACCGCCGCGTAAACGTGGCGCACCTTTGCCGCGTAAACGGAAATTGGTTTCTGTTTGAGTACCTGCCGGGATTTTTAATTTTACATCGCCATGCACGGTTGGCACCTTCACTTCGTCTCCCAATGCCGCTTGCACAAAGCTTAATGGCAGATCATAGTAAATTTCTGAGCCTTCGCGGTCAAAAATATCACTTTCTTCTACATTGAACACCACATACAAATCGCCATAAGGTCCGCCGTTTGTACCAGCTTCACCTTGGTTTGCCAAACGCATTTGTTGTCCGTCTTCTACACCAGCCGGCACATTTACTTTTACTTTATGCGCTTTTTTCTCATGACCGGTTCCATGACAAGTTGGACATGGATCTTTAATTTCTTTTCCGGTTCCATGACAAACATCACAGGTTTGACGACTCATAACGCGGCCAAGCGGCGTTTGACGTTCCACATTAATCGTTCCTGAGCCGTGGCATTTGTGACAAGTTTCAGGATGTGTACCTGGTTTTGCACCGCTGCCGCCGCAGGTAGCACAATTGTCTTCACGATTATATTTAATCTCTTTTTCTACGCCAAAAATCGCTTCTTCAAATTTAAGCTTAATTGTATATTGAAGATCGGCCCCTTGTCTTGGTGCAGTTGGATCAACACTACGTCCGCCGCCGCCAAAGAAGGAATCAAAGATATCTTCGAACCCGCCGAAGCCGCCGCTACTAAAGCCGCCGCCAAAACCACCAAAGCCACCAGCTCCGCCGCCGTAATTAGGGTCCGTTCCTGCATGACCGTATTGATCATAAGCCGCTTTCTTCTGTGGATCACTTAAGACTTCATAAGCTTCAGAAACTTCTTTAAATTTTTCCTCGGCGCCTTCTTCTTTATTAATGTCCGGGTGATATTGCTTTGAAAGCTTGCGGTACGCTTTTTTTATTTCATCATCTGAAGCACCTTTAGACAAACCTAGCACTTCATAATAATCTCTTTTAGCCATTCGTTCCCCTCCAACTATCTATTCCTTTATCCAAGAACCAACATAACTGATTCACATCAAAACATCGTTGTAATCATACCACAAATTATGTAAAAGCAAAATAGCTTCTCTAAATTTGGCGTAACCTGCTGCGATGACTATAGATAGGCAAAAGGTGTGGAACAAAAGTAAAAATACTTTTATGCCACACCCTCCTCCTATAGCCGAACAATCGGTGAAACAGATTCATTTCTTTTGTTTTGACTATTTTATCGGCTACTTATGAGCGATGATTATTTATCGTCGCCTTCTACTTCTTCAAAGTCAGCATCTACAACGTCATCTGCTCCGCCTTGTGCAGCTTCCGGATTTTCTTGTGCTTGTTGTTGCGCTGCTTGTTCATAAAGTTTCACTGTTAAGTTTTGAACGATTTCGTTTAATGCATCACGTTTAGCTTTCATTTGTTCGATATCGTTTGCTTCAACAGCCGCTTTTAATTCGTCGCGAGCATCTTCTGCTTTTTTCACTTCATCTGCATCAACTTTGCCTTCTAATTCTTTCAAAGTTTTGTCAACTGTGAATAATAAAGCATCCACGTCATTACGTAAATCTACTTCTTCTTTGCGAGCTTTATCTGCTTCAGCATTTGCTTCAGCATCTTTCACCATACGTTCAATTTCGTCGTCTGATAAGCCTGATGAAGATTTGATTGTGATCGTTTGTTCTTTTTGTGTACCTAAATCTTTCGCACGAACATTAACAATCCCGTTTTTGTCGATATCAAAGCTTACTTCAATTTGTGGCACACCACGCGGAGCAGCTGGAATATCTGTTAATTGGAAGCGACCTAATGTTTTATTGTCCGCTGCCATTGGACGTTCACCTTGTAGTACGTGAATGTCTACAGCTGGCTGATTATCTGCTGCTGTTGAGAAGACTTGTGATTTACTTGTTGGAATAGTTGTATTGCGGTCGATCAATTTAGTAAATACGCCGCCCATTGTTTCAATTCCCAATGATAATGGAGTTACGTCCAGTAAAACAACGTCTTTCACATCACCAGTGATAACACCGCCTTGGATCGCAGCACCCATTGCCACTACTTCATCCGGGTTCACTGATTTGTTTGGTTCTTTGTTGGTTTCTTTACGCACAGCTTCCACAACTGCAGGAATACGTGTTGAACCACCAACTAAAATAACTTCATCAATTTCAGAAGGAGTTAAGCCTGCATCTTTTAAGGCTTGACGTACAGGAGTTTTAGTCCGTTCAACTAAATCGCTTGTTAATTCATCAAATTTCGCACGTGTTAGGTTCATTTCCAAGTGCAATGGACCAGCATCGCCAGCAGTGATGAATGGTAAGCTGATTTGTGTTGATGTTACACCTGATAAATCTTTTTTCGCTTTTTCAGCCGCATCTTTCAAGCGTTGCACAGCCATTTTATCTTGAGATAAATCTACGCCGTTTTCTTTTTTGAATGCTGCTACCATGTAATCGATGATCTTGTTGTCAAAATCGTCCCCGCCCAGCTCATTATCGCCTGCAGTTGATAATACATCAAAGACCCCATCGCCAAGTTCAAGGATGGATACGTCAAAAGTACCGCCACCAAGGTCAAAAACTAAAACTTTTTCGTCTTTATCTGTTTTGTCTAAACCATACGCCAACGCTGCTGCTGTTGGTTCGTTGACAATCCGTTCTACTTCTAAACCGGCAATTTTACCAGCATCTTTTGTTGCTTGACGTTGTGCATCGTTAAAGTAAGCAGGAACAGTGATGACTGCTTTGTCTACTTTTTCACCTAAATAATCTTCCGCAAAGCCTTTTAAATATTGTAAAATCATTGCAGAAATTTCTTGTGGTGTATAAGATTTACCGTCGACATCTACTTTGTAGCCCGTTTCGCCCATATGACGTTTAATAGATGAAATAGTGTGCGGGTTCGTTACTGCTTGACGTTTTGCTACTTCCCCAACTTGAATTTCACCATTTTTGAAAGAAACTACGGAAGGAGTCGTACGATTTCCTTCTGGGTTTGCAATAATTTTTGCTTCGCCGCCTTCTAAAACTGCGACAGCTGAGTTTGTTGTTCCTAAGTCAATACCGATAATTTTACTCATAGTTCATGATCTCCTATCTTCTTTTTAATTTTTGCTTTTTCTATTAGAATGCAAGTTTTTGTTTTGCTGCTTATTGTGCAACAACAACCATACTTGCGCGTAAAACGCGATCGTGCAGTTTGTAGCCTTTTTGTAAAACTTCTACGATAGTATCCGCAGGTGTTTCGTCACTTGCCGGAATCGTTTGAACCGCTTGATGTAAATTCGGGTCAAAGACTTCACCTTTCGCAGGAATTTCTTCAATCCCTTCTTCTTTCAAAGCGCCTTGAATGCTTTCAAGAACCATCGCTACGCCTTTTTTCAGGCTGGCACCTTGTTCTCCTTCTACTTCAATGGCCATTGCTCGTTCTAAATTATCAATCGAAGGCAGCAGCTTCTTGCCTAAATCTTGTGAGCGATAGCGCACTAGTAATTCCCGTTCGTTTTTGAAACGATTGTTCATGTTGGCGATTTCTGCGCGTGCTCTTAAGAATTTGTCTTCCATTTCAGAAAGTTCTGTTTCTAAGCGCTGTTCTTCTGTTACTTCAGCTTCTTCTGGAACATCTGAAGGCTCAACAGCATCAACCTCTTCCACTTGCTGATCCGTAAGCTCTTCATTTGTTTCTTCTTTTTTGGTCACTCTTGCAACTTCCCTTCTCGGTTCCGTAGATTTGTAGTTTTATATAGTAACTTCTTGCTTATTCATCTAAAAAGCGATAGTAAGCGCCAAGTTTAGAAGCTAATTCATGGCGGAACACGTCAACCAGACCGAAGATCTTTGAATAAGGCATACTGGTCGGTCCTAAAAGTGCAATGGTTCCTTTTCCATGTCCAGTTACTTCATAGGTTGCTGTAATCATACTCATGTTTTCCAATAAGTCATTTCCTATTTCCGTTCCAATCCGTATAGCGATCGGTGTATCTGTTTGATCGCCTACACTTAACAAGTGGGTCAGTGCATCTGTATTCTGCATAAAGGAGTAAACCGATTTTACTTGATCAAGATCCTGCTTCATACCAAAATCCAAGACATTCATCCGTCCGCTGACAAAGACCTTTTCCTCAAAGGCATGTCCCAGCATTGCATCGAATAGTTTCATCATACCGTCAGGGGTTTGGAAGTAACGATGCAAAATCATCGGAATTTCTGTTCTTAGTCGATGATAGACCGTCAATAACGGCTGACCTACCAGCTTGTCGTTAATGATCTGTGTCATTTTTTCTAAATCCTGACTGGATACCGAAGCCGGAACAGCAAACACCTGACTTTCTACATTGCCTTTATCGGTTACAATAATAGCAATGATTTGACGTTCATTTAAAGGAACAATCCGAAAACCAGTCAACTTGCGTTCTTTCACTTCCGGTCCTAGCGAAAAAGCTGTGTAGCTGGTCAAATCTGATAGAATTTCGGCCGACTGTTCAATGATATCATTAATCTCATGAAATTCTTTGCCGAACGATTGCCGAATCAGCTCTAGCTCTTCCTGACCAATCTCCGCCGGACTGAGCAAATGATCCACATAATAGCGGTATCCGCTCATCGAAGGTATTCTGCCGGATGAAGAATGGGTTTTTAACAAAAGACCATATTCTTCCAATGTTTTCATATCGTTTCGAATTGTGGCTGAGCTCGACTTAATACCGTCTTCCATCAGCTTCTTAGAGCCTACAGGCGTACCCGTATTTGTATATTCTTGGATGATAAGACGCAAAATATTCTTTTGTCTTTCAGTTAACATAATTACCACCCTCCATTAGCACTCATAACGTTCAAGTGCTAATACAATTATAAATATACCAACTCCCTCCATTAATGTCAAGAGAAAAACTTCTTTTTTAGCACTCTCCTATCCAGAGTGCTAACTAAATAGAAAAACCTGAAAAAAAGCAATTTTTGCCGCCTTTCAGGTCATTACACATACTATTTTATTCCTTGTCCAATAAAAAAGCTTCAAAAACATCGTTGCCGACAAACAGGCCTTTTTCTGACAATTGGAAGGTCTCTTCATTTTCAATCAGCAGACCTTTTTGAATTAAATCCGGAATTGTTTCTTGATAAACTTCCGTTAGCGGACGACCAAACTTTGCAGCAAATTTTGCTTTAGAAACGCCTGCTTTTTTTCTTAAACCTAAAAACATTTCTTCTTCAATTTGGTTGTTTAAGGTCAGGCTTTCCGTTTCTAACGTTGGCAGCTGCCCTTTACGCAAGGGGTTCAAGTAATGCTGGATCGGTCCGTGATTGCGATAACGAGTGTGACCTAAATAGCCGCTTGCCCCCGCACCAAATCCATAATAATGAGCATTGTCCCAATAGACAAGATTGTGCTGGCTTTCCATTCCTTTTAAAGAAAAATTACTGACTTCATATTGATGCCGTCCTGCTTTTTCCATCGCGGTGATGGTTTCTTCAAACATTTGCGCTTCAATTTCTTGATCCGACAGCTCAAGACGTCCTTGTCGAACCAGATTCATAAATAGGGTTTTATTTTCAAGAATCAGAGAATATAGCGAATAATGCGGCAAATCAAGCTCAATTGCTCGTTTAAGCGTATCACGAAAATCCGCTAAGGTTTGCCCCGGTAAGGCATAAATAAGATCTATACTAACGTTGGAAAACTGTTCTTTTTCCAAAAATTTCATCGTATCGTAAACATCAGCAGCCGTATGCTTGCGTCCAATTTTTTTCAGTAAACGATCATCGAAAGTTTGAACTCCCATCGAAAGGCGATTCACACCAAACTCTTTCATTACCCGCAGCTTTTCCTGCGTTAAATCACCCGGATTGGCTTCTACTGTAAACTCATGTGTATCATCAAAAGGCAATAGCTCGCGCACGCCTTTTAGCAACACTGCCAGCTGCTTAGCCGACAGCGAGGTCGGTGTTCCGCCACCGATGTAAATTGTTTCTGTATCCTTACTAGGATATTGCTCTTTAGTCAGACGAATTTCCGTTAGTAACGCTTGAATGTATTCGTCTACCGGCTGTCCTTCTAAAAAGACTTTATTAAAATCGCAATAATAACAAATATGTTCGCAAAAGGGAATATGAATATAAGCGGACACCTTGTTATCAAAAGCTGTATTACTTTTTTTCATGGATTAGCTTTCCTCCAAATAAACGGCTGTTTTAGGGTCTGGTTCAACTATATGAATATAGCATTCAATGTAAAAAATTAAGCTTCTATAAGCATACTAAACGTATTTGACAAATAAAGCTATAAAAAAATGCTAAAGTTACACATTCTTGAAATTTCTGCTATTTATCTATAGTAGCTTTTTGACTCCTTCTAAAAATTAGACACTCCATTCAATTTGTCCAACTTTCCCTTTTCCCTTCACCTTTTTATTTGGCATTCCTTGAAAAAGAAACTATCCTTTAAGTATAAAGTTCGTTTTAAAAAAATTGAAAGGATGGATTTTCATGAGCAAAAAAATGATGAAATTTGGTATTGGTTTAGGTCTTGTCGTACTAGGAGCTGTGTATCTTGGCAAAAAAACTGGCTTACTTGAAGATGACAGTCATCTCTATGACGAATACGAATCAATTTAAATGAGTCACTACACCAACACATATACAGCCAAATAATTGGAGGGATTATCATGAGAAAAAAGAAAGCAATTATGATCGGTGCCGGCATCGCCAACATGGCCGCCGCAGTTTACTTGATTCAAGAAGGCAAATGGCAGGGAGAGCAAATTACCTTTTATTCCTTAGATGATCATGGTTCCAACGATGGAGCACCTACAGACACCGTCACTGATGAATACTGGAACAAAAATCATCCCTTAGAAAACCAAAAGGGCTATATTGCCCGCGGCGGCCGGATGCTAAATTACCGAACTTACGTCGACCTGATGGATTTGTTAAGCCGAATTCCTTCTGCAACTGAGCCGGGTATGACTGCTGAAGAGGATACCCGTGACTTTGATGCAAAACACCGTACCTTTGACAAAGCACGTTTAATGGAAGGCGGCAAAGGCATTATTGATGGCGGCAAACTGGGCTTTAACAATAAAGACCGTCTGCTTTTAACGAAACTAATTGCAATGCCGGACTCTGAAGAAGAAAAGCTGGACAATGTGACAATCGCTGATTATTTTAAAGACGATCCGCACTTCTTTGAAACGAATTTCTGGTTTATGTGGGAAACGACCTTTGCTTTTCGGACACGCAGTTCCGCGCAAGAGCTACGCCGCTACATGCATCAAATGATCTATGAATTTACGCAAATTGAACATTTAGTCGGAGTCAATCGGACACGTTACAATCAATATGAAAGTATTATGTTGCCGCTAATTAATTATCTAAAAGAGCAAGGCTGTAAGATTGTCTTAAATCGCCGTGTTACAGATTGGGAATTTAAAGAAACAGCGATGCAGGATGAAATTACTGTAACTGGCTTAAAAATGACCAATACGCTTACTCAAGAAGAAGAACACGTGGTAGTTGATGAAGATACTGCTGTTATTTTTACTAACGGATCGATTACTGACTCCGCTACTTTAGGCGACTATCATACACCGGCTCCTGAAAATATGGATTACGGTGCTGCTTCCGGTTTATGGAAAAAAGCAACTGAACGCTTTTATAATTTGGGCAATCCAGATAAATTCTTTGCCGATCGTGATGCCAGTGAATGGGTCAGCTTTACGTTAACAACAAAGGATCATTTACTGTTAAATGAAATTACTCGAATCACGACACAGGTTCCCGGTAATGCGTTGAATTCCTTTATTTCAACAATGCCAATTACGCCTTTAGGACAAAAGGATGTCAATATGTCCATCGTGGTGCACCACCAACCACATTTCACTTCGCAAAAGCCAAATGAAACAGTAATCTGGGGCTACTTCCTTTATCCTAGACGTCGCGGTGAATTTGTTGACAAACAATACATTAAAATGACTGGGAAAGAAATGCTGGAGGAATTAATCGGACAGCTTTCAAAAGTCGATCCGGGCCCAGGCAATATTCGAGAAAAGGAAACGGAAATCTATGACAGTGTCATTAATAACATACCGGTTTATATGCCGTATGCTTCCGCTTTATTCAATAATCGGGCTAAAACTGATCGACCAAAAGTGATCCCACAGCATTCCACAAATTTAGCCTTCACTGGCGAATTTGTAGAACAGCCTTATCAAATGATTTTTACCGAACAAAGTGCTGTTCGTTCCGGTGAGATTGCTGCTTTTCACTTTGCCGGCATCCCAATGTCGCGTTTAGTAAAAACACCCCGCTACGACAAGGATTTACCAACCTTAGCACGTGCTGCTAAGAAAATGTTTGATTAGTTTTCAAACTACTTAAAGAGGACAAGACAAAACTAAAAAAACAGTTTTGTCTTGTCCTCTTCCTACTAACAAACGGTGGACAAAAGTCAGGTTCTTCAGCAGTTTCATAAAATCCGTTCAATATAAAAAGCATCTTGTTCATCTTTTACTCCGATTGCTCGAACCTCAACGACTTTCGACTCACCTCTTTTTTGGGAAGGAAAACCTTTCGTTTTTAAAAATCGTAGTCGTCGTCAACCATGGCTTCGGCATCGCCCATTAGATAACCGGCACCAACTTGTGAAAAGAAATCATGATTTGAGGTTTCGATTGAAATGCCGTTCATCACAATCGGATTCACATCATCTACATTGGCATTTTCATAGTATAGGGAAAAGCCCATGTTTTGCAAAGCTTTGTTGGCATTATAGCGGACAAAAGTTTTCACATCTTCGGCTAATCCAATTGGACTATAGACTTCTTCTGTATATGCCAGCTCATTTTCCATTAAGTCATCCAGTAATTCGTACATCCAAGTGGTTAATTCGTTTTGCTCAACTTCTGATAATTCGTTAAACGTTAACCGGAATTTATAGCCAAGGTACGTGCCATGAACCGATTCATCGCGAATAATTAATTTAATCAGCTCAGCTAAATTTGCTAACTGATTGGAACCGCGATACCACAGCGGCGTAAAGAAATTACTATAATATAAGATACCTTCTAAAAAGATGCTGGCAATTTTAATTTGCAGCGGTGAGCCTGACTGATAGATATCATTAATGCGCTTCGCTTTGTATTGCATTCTAGGATCATTATTCATCCAATCATACACTTCGTTAATTTCCTTCATTGTATTCAGTGAAATTAAGATTGTGCCATAGCTTTTGGCATGAATAGATTCCATAAACAAAAAGTCATTCAAAATCGCTGTTTCTTTTCTGGTTCTTACGTGATCCCGCATAGCGTTGACACCTTCTTCGGACTGTAAGGTATCCAATAAAGCCAAGCCGCCAACGACTTTTTTGATGACTTCCTGCTCAACCGGCGACAGCTTGCGCCAGTCAGCTAAATCATTGGAAATCGGTACACGCGTATCCAGCCAAAATTGGGAGGTTGCTTTATCCCAAACGTAATCATCAAGCTCATCTTCTATTTTATTCCAGTTCATTACACGGTGCTGCATATTATCTTCTCCTTTTTAAAAATCGTAGTCCTCATCAGACATTTGATCAGTTTCAACTTGGTTAGCTAAGCTTTTACGCGGTTCCAAATCATGCGTTGTAAGCTTACTCAACAGATTTTGGATAGTCGCCAATTCTGACTCTACACCTGCAAACAAAGGTTCAAAACCAAGATTTGTCAAGACTTTATTCGCAGCCTGCTGGACTAAAATTTCTGCTTCGTTTCCATACTCCGATTCAGCATAAAGCATATCAATCAAATCTAATTCATTGATAACAAAATAATTAATTGTTGTATACGCCCATTCTTTAAACGTCTCTTGCTCTTTTTCATCCAGCTTTTGTAAAGAAATTCGCAGCTTATTGGCCAAATATTGGCAATGGAGAGATTCATTCATCACGACTAATTTGATCATTTCCGCAACATTCGTAAAACGTTTTTCAGTCCAATAATGCAGGAACAAATACAAGCCGCTATACATTAAAATTCCTTCCAAGCACAGGTTAGCCAGGCGTTTTTTCAAAATAGATTCTTCAGCATATAAATCATGAATTAAGTCTAGTCGTTTTTGCAGCTGAGTCTCTTCATCTGCCCACTGCAGCAGCTCCTCTACCTTTTCAGATGAATTAAAGGCCATTAATAAGGCATTATAGGTTTTGGTATGAACTGTTTCGATAAATTGAATATTGTTGTAAATCGCCGATTCTTGTTGGGTATGCGGACTATTTTTGATTACCTTATACCCGTTCAATGATTGAAATGTCGTTAAGGTGGCCAGCGCTGCGGCATTTTTATTTAATACTTCTTGTTCTTTCGCTGTCAATGCCTGCCAGTCGGTTAAATCATTGGACACAGGAATTCGTGTATCCAGCCAAAATAAAGAAGTCGCTCTTTCCCAAGTAGCATGATCTAGCTCGTCTTCGATTTCATTCCAGTTAATTGCTTTATAATGTAGATAGCTCATCTTTTTCCCTCCATTAAATCATGCATGCTTCGCACGTATTGACACTGCTGAATTCATCGTCTTCGGTATAGGTTCTCACGTAGTAAAGTGATTTAATGCCTTGCTTCCAAGCATAGTTGCGCAAACGATTTAAATCTCTGGTTGTTAGCTTAGGCTGATCAGGTTGCTTCCATTCATAAAGACCTGCCGGTAGCTTTGAACGCATAAAGAGTGTTAAGCTCATCCCTTGATCAATATGCTTTTGCGCTGTTGCATAGACATCAATAATTTTTCGTTGATCATAGTCATACGCTGTTTTGTAAAAATCAATTGTTTCGTTCGACAAGTAAGGTGCCGGATAGAAAATAGAACCCACTTTTTTCTCTTGACGATTTTCAATCAGCTGAGTAATCGGATGCAAAGAAGCACTCGTTTCATTCACATAAGAAATTGAGCCGTTTGGCGCTACTGCTAAGCGGTTGCGGTGATATAAGCCCGTTTTTTGAATGTCTTCTTTCAAGCTTTGCCAATCATTGATTGTAGGTAATTTCACATGACGGAAGAGTTGTTTTACTTTATCACTGTGAAACACAAATTCACTTTCCAAATAAGAATCAAAATAAGTGCCGTCCGCATAAGTAGATTTCGCAAAATCGTGAAATACTGCTTCTTTTTCCCGTGCAATTTGATTGCTTGCTTTTAATGAATAATAATTGACTGCTAAAAAATACGCTTCAACAAATTCTAAGGATTCTGGCAAGCCGTATTCAATCTGTTCCAGTGCCAATGCAGTATGCAGACCCATCGCACCTAAACCAATAGTATGATATAGATCGTTCCCTTTTTGAATAGTTGGAACTTCCTTGACAGAGCTTAAATCTGTGACAGTCGTCAATGCTCGAATAGCTAATTCTACGGATTTACCAAAATCAGCTGACTTCATCATATTTACAATATTGCTTGAGCCAAGATTGCAGCTGATGTCTGTTCCTGTTCGGTCATAGGATAAATCTTCATTTAACGTAGACGGCTCTTGAGGCTGTAGGATTTCAGAGCATAAATTACTCATGATAATTTTACCGTTAACCGGATTGGTTCGATTCGCTGTATCAATGTTTAAAATATAAGGATAACCAGATTCTTGCTGTAATCGGGATATTTCTTGCTCTAATTCGCGGGCGTTGATTTTTGTTTTAGTAATATTAGGATTTGCCACTAAGTTGTCATATTCTTTGGTGACGTCAATATAAGAAAATGGTTGACCGTATTCCCTTTCAACGGAATAAGGGCTGAATAAATACATTGGCTGGTTGGTTTTAATTAATTCGTAGTATTTATCCGGAACTACTAAGCCTAATGATAAGGTTTTTACTCGAATTTTTTCATCAGCATTTTCCTTTTTTGTAGCTAAAAAGGCTAAAATATCGGGATGAAAGACATTTAAGTAGACCACACCAGCGCCATTGCGCTGCCCTAGCTGATTACTGTAGCTAAATGAATCCTCTAAAATTTTCATTACAGGTAAAACACCAGACGATGCATTGATGATTTCCTTGATCGGATCTCCAGCAGCTCGCAAATTACTTAAGTTCACTCCGACTCCCCCACCAATTCGAGAAAGCTGTAACGCAGCGTTGACACCGCGGCCGATAGATAACATTGAATCTGCAAAATCAATCAAAAAGCAGGAAACCATTTCGCCACGACGTTTTTTACCAGCATTTAAAAAGGTTGGGGTCGCGGGCTGGTAGCGCTGGTGAATCAGCTCATCCGCCAATTCCAAAGCTAACGTACGATCGCCATTGCCCAAGTACAAGGCATTGAAAGCGATGCGATCTTCAAAGCGCTCTAAGTATTGTTGCTGGTCATCTGTTTTCAAAGCATACTGGGAGTAAAATTTGTAGGCGCCCATAAAGCTTTTGAACTGAAAACCGGCGTTGTAAATGCGTTGAAATAAGGCTTTGATAAAATCAAAATCATACTCCTCCGCTATGTTTTGACTTGGATAAAGCTTTAACACCTCCAAATCAATATACTGATTTTCTACTAAATAAGTCAGCTTTTGCTTTAACGTAGAAAAGGTCACGGTCTTAGGTAAAATTTCGTCAGAAAAATAAGCGTTGAGTGCTTCTTGATCATGCTGTAGCTGAATTTTTCCATCTACCGGAATATTGACCAAATTATTTAGATAAAAGTATTCTTTTCTGTTTGTTGCCTTCTCCATTACTCTGCCTCCTGCTTGTCAATAAATGCATTGCGCTGTGTAATAATGCTGTCTGCTATGCGAATAATATCGTCATCGCTCCCGCGTAATTCAAACTCATCGATTACTGGAAACTGAAATCGCTCTGCATATTGATAAGCAGTTAAACAAAACTGTTTATTGAAATTGCGGTTGCCACTACCAATAATGCCGTAGCAATATTGAGCATTATCATTCGCTGCAATAAAATCACCTAATTTTGTGGTTAGGATTTCTTGATAGCCATTGTGAATACCGTTGCCGCCTTCCAGATAGGATGGAAGAATACTTACAAAAGGCTCGCGAATCAAATATTCTCCCTTGTATTCTTTTATATTGATGGATGTCACGTTGATCCCGCGCTCCATTTTACAATAGTTACTCAAGCGTTCAACAAAATCTGTCGTATTTCCACTTAAGCTAATATAGATGATGGTTAAATTGTCCATAAGCTGCCTCCTTCGCAAACACTATATATTGTGTTGCAGGAATAATATTACTACCACATATTGATAAATTCAAGATTGATTTTTTTTATTTTTGTGTTAGAATGAGAATGTTTCTCAATTAGACCTTTGGTATCATTCACTTTTTATTAAATATAAATTTTTTCAAAAAGGAGTAACGTATGATGATTGATCTCAACAAAAAAAGATTTCACTGAATGATAGCTACTAGCTAATCCAGTGAAATCCGGTAATTATTCATAATCGGTGGTCAGGTTATTAATACCTAAGGCTTCCATCTTTTTAAATTCACTTTGAGGAACACCCCAAAGACTGACCGCTAAGTGCTTACTTTGCACTTTAGCAATCAAATCATTTCTGCCGGCAACGCTGGCATAATTAATGTTTAAACCAGCATTTTCACCAAAAGTACTCACTTGATCAATCAACTGATCTGTCAGATCTCTAACGAGGAGCTGAACATGCACTTCGGGCAGACGCTTACGCATCTCGACTAGATTATTATAGCCAAAAGAAATGATGATTGCCCGATCAGCTAAATCATAGGCTCGAATTAATTCGGCTAATCGATCATAATCAGCAGCAGCGATCTCTTCGTCTTTGATTTCTATAAAGGGAACACTCTGTTTCATCTTTATTACTGACAAATATTCTTCCAGCGTTGGAACTCGCAACTGTTCTGCTGTGTATTTCTCTTTATTGGCTCCCTGATCGATTCGCAATTTTTTAATTTGCTCCAAGGTTAAATTTCTAACCTTGCCTTTACCATTGGTTGTGCGATCAACTGTTGCATCATGCATAACAACCCAATGTTTATCTTTGGTTAAACGAATGTCTGTTTCAACTCCCCAACCGTTGGATTGTTGAAAAGCTGGGATTGTATTTTCGGGTGCTACTTGGTGATTTCCACGATGAGAAATCGTGCGAATATCTTCCATCATCTCGTTAACATCGATGTTTTCAGCAGAAATATAGCCATCTGTTGTGCGATAAATTTTCTGATTGTCATTGTAAACAATTCCTTTGACATAAGCCATACTATTAACGGGAAGCTTTCTGATTGCCTTAGCAAGGGTTCGATCCTTAAACAAGGTTGCATCATGTAAAAGACGCATCCGCACTGGTCGGCTGACTTCAATGGCGACCGAGCCGGCTTCACCTTCAGCTGTTAATCCATTAGCACTCAATAGTTTTGCTTTGCCATAATAAAGACCACTTGTGAAATCGAAGTCCTCATAGTCAACATGCACACTATATGTGCCGTCTGCTTTAATTTTAGCACGGTAGGCTTTCGTATCGCTTTGATCTTCCTTTGTCCATACAGGTACAGACAAACTTTCGATATCAGCCGCTGTTGTGGCCTTTCCAATAATATCAAATTGACCCTTTTCCGCACGCGCGCCATCTACTGTTGCAGTGATTGTTGGTTGTTCTATCACAAATTCACCAAAGTCTGTCTGTTCAGTAGCGCCATTTTTTCTAGTGACTTTAATTTTCACCTGATAATGACCAGCTTCTTTATGCTGCTTAATCGGAATTTCACACCGCCAAGTATTTGTGGCTAGCTCATAGCTGCCTTGATAAATTTGTAAATCATTCGTTCCGTCTGGATCACCCCAAACTGGAAACTCTACCCTTTCTACGTGCTTCAAGCTGGATAAATCCGCTATTGCAGTATACGTTGTTTGTTTTTGGGCCACATCTGTCAGTTTAAAAAAAGGTAGCTGGGCTGGCGCTTTCAGATAACGCTGGCGAGCAGCTAAGGCTAGTTCACCTTCTGCAAATCGCTCATTCACTTTCACTCCTTTTACTACTGGTTCGGCTGACGTAAATTGCTTTTTTATCAATGAATCAAAAGTCTGTTCAGTCAAATGGTAGCCTTCATATGACGGAGCAGAGTTGTCTTGATAATCCCAGGACCAATATAACCAGTAAGCACATGCTGCACCACCAAAAGCAGCTAACAAAAAGAACCAGACCGTTGATATTCTAAGCTCCTTTTTACTGGAAGGACGAGTCAACTTTGCTTTTTTCTTTTTTTGTTCCATACAGCTCCCCTTTAAACCCATTTCATTTATTTCTTACTAGTATACCGTTTTCCATCACTTTTAAGAATAGAAAATTTGATTTTTTAATAATTTCTCTAAATTTTTTCAAACATTCCATACTCAAAATGAAAAAGCTGTAGTCGGCTCTTTGCATTTCCGAGGACTACAGCTTTATTCATTATTAATTACGCAAAATAAGCGGCCGTATCTGCTTTATCTTGCTTCAATTGTGCAATGAGTGGTTCAGCTCCATTGAATTTTACCTGATCGCGCAAATAATGATTCCAGCGGACAACTACCTGCTCTCCGTAAATATCTTGATGGAAATCTAAGATATAGACTTCAACCGTTAATTCCCGCCCTTCGCCAAAGGTATCATTGTGTCCAATCGAACCCATGCCGACGTACCATGTATCGCCGATTTGGATTTGAACCGCGTAAACACCTACTTTTGGCAAACGTACAGTGCTTTTGACTTTGATATTTGCTGTAGGAAATCCAAGCAAACGGCCTCTGGCATCGCCATGGACCACCGTTCCCTCTGTTTCATACACGTAGCCGAGCAACTCGGTGACTGCTTCCATCCGACCTTGCTCCATTAGCTCGCGAATGCGCGTTGAGCTAATTTTAACGCCGTCCAATTCTTCTTTACTTACCGTTACGACATCAAAACGTTCCTTTGCATAAAGCGGTAAATGTGCCACATCGGCAATATCTTTTGGTCCATAGGTATAATCAAAGCCAGAAACAGCAACTTTAGCATTTAACCCTACAATATATTGATCGACAAATTCTTGCGGCGCTAAATGAGCAAACGCAGAGGTAAAATCGACAACATATAAAATATCCACACCTAAATCAGCCATTAATCGTTCTTTTTGTGCCAAGCTGTTCAAATATTTCATATTTTCAGGAACAATTTTTTGAAAAACAATTGACGGATGCTGATTAAAGGTCATGACAGCTAACTTTAATCCTTGCTTTTCTGCGATTTCCTTGCCTGTTTGGATAACCTTTTGATGTCCGCGGTGGACTCCATCAAAAAAGCCCAGAACCATTACTACATCATCGGCAGGGATTTGCTCTTTCTGAAAAGGATGTCTAATTGAAATAATTTGCATAGTAAAATCTTCTTTCTTTTAGTTATTTCTTAATACTTTACTTGGTTTCAACACATTCTTTTTGGTTGGATGCATCATATACAAACTCACAACCTGATCCTGATAAAACAAGGCGACCAACGTTTCCGGCTGTTCGGTTAAAGAAAGCTCTTTGAGCGTTAAGAAAACACCATTTTTAACCTTCTGATATAAAGCTTCTGATAAATCAATCCGCGGAAATTGTGCTACGGCAATTTCAATCGGCAATAACAGCTCTTCACTGCTATTATCAGCCATTTTTTCCGCTACTTGCTCCAACGTCAGACATTGCTCTGCTCTTAAACCACCGCTGGCTGTACGCGTCAAATAAGACATATGTGCAGGCACCCCTAACAAAGCACCTGTATCAACGGATAAGGTTCTAACGTAAGTTCCTTTGCCGCAAACCACTTTAAAGCGCCAGCTCTGGGTTCCATTAGCTGCATCAAAGACAGGCTCACTGGTTCGCTGAAAGGAATAAATCATTGCTTTACGTATAGGACGTTCTACTTGTTCATTATTTCTTGCATATTCGTAAAGTCGCTTGCCATTTACTTTTACCGCGGAAAACATCGGCGGAATTTGCGTAATCTCCCCCGTCATTTTCGCCATCGCCTGATCAATTTCCTCAACAGAAAAAGGAGTCGTTAATGCTGTTTTTCCAACAATTTCACCGCCGGCATCTTCTGTAGTCGTAGAAAAGCCCAAGGTAATTTCACCCTCGTAAGTCTTTCCAGAATCCACCATATATTCGATGACCTTGGTTCCTTTACCGACACAAATCGGCAATACTCCTGATACATCCGGATCCAACGTACCGCCATGACCAATCTTTTTTGTATGTAAAATTTTCCTTAATTTGAAAACACAGTCATGGCTTGTCATGCCTGCTTCTTTCCATAAAGGTAAAATACCATCCATCTATTTAGACCTCCGCTGCTAAAATTGCTAACTTGGTTATTATAACACAGAACGAAATGAAAATTCATATTTTCAGGGTCCGCTATAGAGAAACAGCCGGGCATCAAGTATTTGCTACGTATTTTAAGACACAAAAAAGGTGCGCCTATTCTTGGCTCACCCTGTTTTTGTAAATCCATTTATTCTTTGCTTAAGCCGAACGGCCGACAATTACGTCACCTGCATAGCCAAAGCCAACACGTGTCATGCTTGGGTTTAATTCCCAATTTCGATGTCCTGCTCCGGACGGCGAAATCATATTGGTTTCATTGTACCAAGCCATAATCACCGAGTTGCCCGGCGCAAACATAAAGGCGATCACTTCATCTCCTCTATTCCAGTGATCCGCTGGTACTTGATAGTCCAGCATAGTTGCTGCTCGACTGCTGGCTGCTGCCGCTAGACCAGCATCCCAGCTGACAGGATTTAAGCCGTTGGCGACACGTAACGCGTTTAAGGCTTGGAAAGTATCGTCTCCAGACGTTGCTGGGGGCGTTACGGGTGTTTCAGGTGTATCTGATGGTGTCGTACTGCCTTGATTACCTGTGTTGCTCTGATCGGTGCTTTGTTGAGAACTATCCGGCACCGATTCAGCAGGCGCTTGGTCAGCAGGTTGAGAGGCCGATTCTGAGCTAGTCTCTGTTGTTTCAGTTGTTGCTGATTTTTTCTCTTCTTTGCTGCTAGATGCTGGTTGTTTTTCTGATTGTTTTGCGGCAGCCAGCTCTTTTTTCAATGCTTCCTGTTGTTTTTTCACTAATTCGCTTTTTGAATTTTCAGCGCTAGCAGTTTCAGAATCAACTTCTGCCTTTAAAACGTTGAGATCCGCTTGTTTAGCAACTAACGTAGACTTTTCTTCTTCCAACTGCTTGGTTGCTTTTTCAACAGCCGCTAGATTCTTTTGGACTGCCGCTTTTTTATCTTCGACCTGTTGCTTATCTTCTTTTTGTTGTTCAATTAAATCATTGTTTGCAGTTAAAATTGAAGAGATCGCCTGTACACGACCGACCGCATCGGTAATCGAATCTGCATTTAAAATCATATCAAGAATTTGAGAACCTTGACCATTCACTTGAACATTTCTACCTTGCTTTTGAATGGCATCTGTTCGTTTATTAATTCGTTCTGTTAAAGAAACGATTTCTTTTTTTAATTGTTGTGCTTCTTTAGTTAAAGTAGTTTTTTGTTGATTCAGCTCAATTCCTTTGTCATAAATAGAAGATATTTCTTCTTCCAAGCTGCTGATTTGCGCACTGATGCCTTTTTGTTTATCTTTTAATGTCGTAATTTCTTTATCTTGTTGCTCTATTTTTTTATCAGCGGATTCGGCCAGCGCCCAAGCTGGTGCTACTGTAGCTGAAACCGTCATCATCCCTGTGATTAATAATGTTAGACTTTTGTGCTTCACTTATACCCCTCCAGTTACTCATAAAAATCTTACCATATCAATCCTACCATAATTTTCTATGCTCTAAACGTTAAAATGGTTACAATTATTTTCAATTTAGTTACAAAACGCTTTTATTGTTACAAACATTACTTTTATTCAGCGCAACAAAAAAAGTGGGGGGACAAAACTAAAAAACAGTTTTGTCCCGCCCACTACTTACGAATAAACGGCGGCCGAAAGTCAGGTTCTTCGGCAATTTCATAAAATCCGATCAATATAAAAAACATATTGTTCGTCTTTTACTCCAATTGCTCGAACCTAAACGACTTTTGGCTCAACCGCTCTTAATCATTCTCCTTGATTCAATTTACGAATCAAGTCGTCTATGTGATTGCCATATTGAATGGATTCATCTTTTTCAAAAATCAGTTCAGGCGTCTTGTACAATGATAAACGCTGTCCTAGCTCTTTGCGGATCAATCCTTTGGCTTTATCTAACCCTTGTTGAGCTTTTGTTTGTTCGGAAGCCAGATCAGATAATAAACTATAATAAATCGTCGCTTGCTGTAGGTCGCCTGTCACACGGACATCAGTGATCGTAATATCCTGTACACGAGGATCTCTCACGCGTTTTCTCAAAATATCATTGACTTCACGCAGGATTTCTTGACCTACTCGACGGTCACGATAATTTGCCATGTGGTTTCTCCTTCTTTCGTTTTATTATTTCGGCTTAACTTCTTCCATTACGAAGCCTTCAATGACATCATCCACTTTAAGATCGTTAAAGTTTTCCACCATTGCGCCACATTCAAAACCAAGTTTTACTTCTTTCGCATCATCTTTGAAACGCTTCAAGCTGGCAAGTTTACCTTCGAAGATAACAATACCATCACGAATCACACGGACACCACTGTCGCGGAAAATAGAGCCTTCTGTAACATAACAGCCGGCAATTGTACCAACTTTTGATACTTTGTATAATTCACGCACTGTCATTTGACCAGTGATTTTTTCTTCGAATTCAGGATCAAGCATGCCTTTCATCGCTGTTTCAATTTCTTCGATTGCTTTATAGATGATGCGGTGTAAACGAATATCCACTTCTTCTTGTTCTGATTGTTGTTTAGCTTGTGGTGTAGGTCGTACATTAAAGCCGATGATAATCGCATTACTTGCTGCGGCAAGTGTTACGTCGCTTTCATTAATTGCTCCAACAGCGGAATGGACGATTTTCACGCGAACGCCTTCCACATCGATTTTTTGAAGGCTAGCAGCCAAGGCTTCAGCTGTTCCTTGAACATCTGCTTTGATGATAACATTAACATCCTTCAGTTCGCCTTCTTTCAGGCTTTCAAACAAGTTGTCTAGGGTTACACGGTTATTGGCAGAACGTTGTTCCAATACTGCACGTTTGCTACGTTCTTCCCCAGCTTGACGCGCTGTTTTTTCATCTTCAAAGACAACAAAACGATCACCAGCCTGCGGTACATCATTTAAACCGGTAATTTCTACTGGTGTAGCTGGTCCAGCGGTTTTATCACGACGACCAATATCATTGGTCATTACCCGCACGCGGCCAAAGGTATTACCGACAACGATTGGATCACCGACTTTTAAGGTTCCTTGCTGTACTAAAAGAGTGGAAACAGGACCTTTCCCTTTATCTAAACGTGCTTCGATAACTGTACCAATCGCACGTTGAGTTGGATCGGCTTTTAGATCCTCTACTTCTGCAATCAACAGAATATTTTCTAATAGCTCATCAATATTTTGGTTAAACTTCGCAGAAATGTTAACAAAAATAGTGTCGCCGCCCCATTCTTCCGGAATCAAGCCATGTTCGCTTAGTTCTTGTTTCACATGATCAGGATTGGCACCTGGTTTATCAATTTTATTTACTGCTACGATGATCGGAACTTCAGCTGCTTTGGCGTGATTGATCGCTTCAATCGTTTGCGGCATTACGCCATCGTCGGCTGCGACAACCAGAATGGTAATATCTGTGATGCCGGCTCCACGGGCACGCATACTGGTAAAGGCCGCATGTCCTGGTGTATCAAGGAAGGTAATTGGTTTGCCTTCGATATCAATTTGGTAAGCGCCAATATGCTGGGTAATACCACCAGCTTCGCCGGAAGTTACACGAGAATTGCGCAAAGTATCAAGCAAGGTTGTTTTTCCGTGATCGACGTGTCCCATAATGGTAACAACTGGCGGACGAGTCACTAGATTTTCTTCGATCACTGCTTCTGGCTCAAAGAATTTATCGATATCTGCTACATCCACTTGCACTTTTTCTTGTGGTTCCATGCCGTAATCAACAGCTAATAACTCAATTGTTTCTTTATCCAATGATTGGTTTTGGTTCACCATTACACCCATCATGAATAATTTTTTGATGATTTCTGCCGGTTCGCGGTGAATCTTTTTCGCGATATCCGCCACGTTCATTCCTTCAGTATATTCTAAAACATCTGGTAATTCACGGAATTTACGTGCTGGTACTGCTGGTTTAGTTGATTCTTGGTACTTGCCTTTTTTGCCTTTTTTATTGAATTTGTTGCGGTTTTGATTATTGTAGCCATTACGGTTACGGTTTTGTCCGCCACCAAAACTATTGCCGCGATTGCCGTTGTTATTGTTGCGGTTTTGGCTTTGGTTGTTATTGCGATTTTGAGCCGTCCCTTGGTTTGAACGATTTTGCGTATTACTTTGCGCAGGCCGGTTATTCGTTCCTTGGCTGTTATTTTGCGCTGGACGATTTTGATTTTGGTTATTGTTGCGGTTTTGATTCGTTTGTTGTCCTGATTGTGGACGATTTTGATTGCCTTGATTGTGCTGCGGACGGTTTTGTCCTTGATTTGTACGATTTTGGTTTTGGGTCATATTTTGGCTGCTTCCTTGCATGTTTCGATTTTGGTTGTGCTGTTTTTGGTTCGTTTGCTGTCTTTGTTGTGTCGGACGGTTTTGATTTTGATTATTGTGCTGTGGGCGATTGTGTTGTCCGTTATTTTGCTGTCCACGTTGATTTTGGTTTGATTTATTGCCATTCTGGTTAGCTGGTTTTGGATTTGCTGGTTTTGACTGTGGTTTTGCCGGTTTGTTTCCTCCAAATGCTTGACGAAGTTTTGATTCATCCTCTGAAGAAATCGCGCCCATGTGATTTTTCACATCCATACCTAGTGCATGTGCTTTTTCTACCACGTCTTTACTTGATTGATTCATTTCTTTTGCTAATTCATAAATTCTTTTTTTCCCCATGCAATCACCTTCCTAACCTTTGATTAATTCCCGAAACTTCGCTGCAAAGCCAGCATCGTTTATGCCAATGACCATCCGCGTTTTGCCGATCGCCTGACTGATCTCCGACTGTGCAAATGAGTCGTTCCAAGAAACGTTATAATAAGAACATTTGTCCTTAATTTTTTTCTTTGTATTTTCACTAGCATCAGAAGCAACAAACGCAAATTTGGTTTTGTTTTTGCGGATGTCGGCGACTGTCAGCTCTTCTCCTGTTACTAACTTTCCAGCTCTCATAGCCAAACCTAATAAGTGTAAAACTTTCTCTTTATTCATTGCCAAACAGCTCTTTACGTGCTTTTTGGTGTTCAACATAATCTAGTAATTCTTGATAAAAATCATCCGATAACTTTGTCTCTAAGACACGATCCAGTACATGCTTGTCCCAGGCTTCTTGTACTTCCTGTGGTTCAAGTGCTACATAAGCACCTCGTCCCGGTAATTTACCAGTGGGATCAATCGCGACTTCTCCTTCTTTAGAACGAGTAATCCGGACTAATTCTTTTTTGGGCTTCATTTCACCCGAAACAACAGATTTACGCATTGGGATTTTTCTTTTTTTCATTGTATACCTCCAAAACGTTAGAATTCTTCTTCCACTGATTTATCTTCGAACTCAATATTTTCATATTCATCTGAAGTTAAAACAGTATCTGTATTCACATCTTCAAAAGTTTCTTCAGCTGCCGCCTCGTTTTCTGCTTGCTGTGCGTAAAATTCTTCCATCTCTGATTCTGGTTTGATGTCAATCTTAAAGCCTGTCAGTTTTGCTGCAAGACGAGCATTTTGTCCTCTTTTACCAATCGCTAATGATAATTGATAGTCTGGTACAACGACCGTGCAGGCTTTGTGATTTTCAGGATCGAATATTACGTCAACTACTTGTGCCGGATTTAAGGCGTTGCTGATGAAAATAGCTGGATCTTCGTTCCATTCAACGATGTCCATATTTTCACCCTTTAATTCATTGACAATCGCTTGCACCCGTTGTCCTTTAGGTCCTACACAGGTACCTACCGGATCAATGTTCGGATCAGCTGAGCGGACAGATACCTTTGAGCGGTCTCCTGCTTCGCGGGCAATGCTGACGATTTCAACGATGCCGTCATAAACTTCCGGAATTTCTTGTTCAAACAAACGTTTTAATAAATCCGGATGGCTGCGACTTACGAAAACCTGCGGCCCTTTTGACGTATTTTCAACGCGGGAAACATAGACCTTAATCCGATCATGCGGTTGATAAAATTCATTAGGCATTTGGTCTTGTTTAGACAAAACAGCTTCGATTTTACCAAGATTCACGTAAATGTAGCGACGATCTTGTCTTTCCACGATACCTTGCATGATGTCATTTTCATAGGCACTGAATTCGTTGTAGATAATATTTCTTTCCGCTTCACGTACGCGCTGTAAAATGACTTGCTTAGCTGTTTGCGCCGCAATCCGACCGAAGTCCTTCGGTGTTACTTCAAAACGAATTTTGTCACCTAATTCATAGGCTTTATTGACTGCCATAGCGTCTTTCAATGATACTTCCAATTGAGAATCCATTACTTCTTCTGTTACTTCTTTTACTGCATAGACATGGATATTGCCTTTCTTCCCGTCAAATTCTACCTCAACGTTTTGGGCTTGCCCATAATGTCTTTTGTATGCGGAAACTAAAGCTGCTTCCAGTGCTTCAATCACAATCTCCTTAGAAATCCCTTTTTCGGCTTCCAATGCATCCAATGCATTCAACATTTCTTTGCTCATGGTTTTATTATTTCCTCCTACTATTTATATGAACGTTGAACGTAGCTGGTTAATCGTTTGATGATTAACTTGTACAGCTCGTGACAAGCAAAAGCTAAAAGTTTTGTGTCGTTTTTTAATGGTTAAAATTGAATGGCCAAACGAGCCTTGGCAATATTCTTGCGCTCGAATGTATACTCTTTGACTCTGGTTTTAATTTTTACAGTTAAAGTCAGCTGGTCTGCATCTACTGATTTCAAGGTACCCTCAAATTGCTTTTCACCGTCAACTGATTGATACAAAGAAACATGAATGTACTGTCCCACTGCCTGTTCATAGTCGCGTTCTTTTTTCAACGGACGTTCAGCTCCCGGAGAGGACACTTCCAAAAAGTATGCTTGCGGAATCGGATCGGGCTCAATGCTATCGAGCCGCTCGCTCAGCTGTTCACTGACAAACGCGCATTCCTCAATATCAATGCCGCCTTCCTTGTCAATAAAGACACGCAAAAACCAGCTTTTTCCTTCCTTGACAAACTCGACTTCCACAAGTTCAAAATTTTGTTTTTCTAAGATTGGTGTGACTAACTCGGTAACAGTTTCCACAACACTACTCAAAATTTTCGCCTCCTTCGAGAAATTATGAATGAGGACTAGGTTAATAAAGCAGGTTCTTTCACCCAACTCCATTAAAAAGAGTGAGCAGAAATCCGCTCACTCCGACTAGTATCATTACTTATTGTCTATCTTATCATAGATTTTCAGAAAACTCAAATTTACGCAATTTTTCTTTAGTAATCACTGCTTTTCTTGCATAATTCTTTTTATTTCCTGCTTTCTTTTTCGTTTTTTTTGTTTTACTATAGATGGGAAACGTTGAAAGGAGCTATTTCATGGCACAGGTTCAAGTGATAAAAGTCAATAAAAGCACGATGGCAAAAATGCAGGCCTATTATACTAAAAATCAGCTAAATAAAACCATTCCTTACGCTCAATTTGCAGCAAAAGTCGGTAGCACGACCATCACTGCCTATACCTCAGGTAAAGTTGTATTTCAAGGACCCGCGGCAGAAACAGAAGCCGCAAAATGGGGAACTGCTGAAAGCAAGACAGCAGGAACGTCCAAAAAGTCAACCACATTACCCGCTAATTTTAGTCAGCTTTCTGTTTTAGGTAGTGATGAAGT
Source organism: Enterococcus sp. UD-01 (assembly GCF_044909655.1). NCBI lineage: Bacteria > Bacillati > Bacillota > Bacilli > Lactobacillales > Enterococcaceae > Enterococcus > Enterococcus sp. UD-01. Next base: position 38,459 of record NZ_JBIYEU010000007.1, read on the forward strand.
AGGCAACGGCAGTTATTTTGGACCAGTGACTGTTTGCGCAGCTTATGTGGACAAAACCATGATCGCAAAGCTGAAAGCTCTTGGTGTTAGAGATTCTAAGGAGCTGACAGATCCTCAAATCCGCCAGTTGTCAGCGGTTATCAAAAAATTAATTCCCTATAAATTACTGATTGTTGAGCCTGAAAAGTATAATCAAATTCAACCTAAATATAATGCAGTTCATATGAAGGTCGCTTTACATAATCAAGCAATCTATCTACTATTAAATGAGCTAGCACCGGTAAAGCCAGAAGCGATTTTAATCGATCAATTTACGCCGGAAGCGAACTATAAAAAATACGTAAAAAGCGAACGAAATCAAGTAAGTGAAAAGCTTTATTTTGTTACAAAGGGCGAGCAATATCACGTCGCTGTAGCTGCTGCTTCGATTATTAGCCGCGCTGCTTTTTTAGAAGAGCTGGATAAAGAATCCAAGGAGTTGGGAGTAACGGTCCCTTCCGGTGCCGGTACTGCCTCTGATAAAGTCGCAGCACAGCTGCTAAAAAAAGGCGGAATAGAATTACTTAGCCAATATGCCAAGCTTCATTTTGCCAATACGGAAAAAGCGAAAAAGTTGGCGGGAAAATAAAAAAGCTGATCAAACTAAAAGCAGTGATTCTTCAAACACTCGTTAAAGGATCATCGCCTTTTTTCTATACCAGTTTAATTACTATTCATTTGATACCAATTTTTGTGCATTAGCTTATATCGTTGCAGGCTATTTCTAAAAACGTGCTCCGCTTGTGTACGCAGGAACAGAATCTTCAATAGTTTACTTCTGTTTATTTACAACAATAAGGACAGTCCTACTCTCATAATAGAGAGAGACCGTCCTTATATATTTTACATTCCGAATTTTTCCTTAATTCTTCATTTATTGTGCTTTCTTTTTACTACGATACTTAGACCAACTGACATTAAAAGCAACAACATACCCATAATAAAGATCGGTGACTGAATGATTTCTCCTGTTGAAGGAAAAATGCTCTGCCTGTTCATTGTTGTTTCTGTATCATCAAAATTGTTGACGTTCGTTGAAGGTAACTTTGGCTTCGCAGAGGATTCGCTAAAAATATTTTTAGGATAAAGATGAATTTCCGACATTTTAGTCCCATACTGATCAAAAACTGGTGTAATCAAGATCAATGGATCTGAAACAACCTCTACATTCTCCGGTGTCATGGTTTCCGCAATTAGAAATGCTTGTTTATCACTTTGTACCGGCAATTTCAACATGGCAATTCCAGCTTCTCCATTGACATGATTTGTTATCATCGTTCCAATTAGTTTTAATGAAGAAAAATTATAATCACGAATAATTAAAGCCTTATGAGCATTCTCCAAACTAGTTTCACCTTTTTGAAGTACCTGATTCAATTCACTAGTAATATCATACACACTATATTGAACGCCATCTAGTCCTTCCGCTTTTGGTAAATCCTCTTTGAGAAGCTTTTTTCCTTCATGATTAATGACAACTGTATTTTTGGGAAAGACTAATTTATGAAGAACGACTTGTAATGAATCGCTAGTTTCTTTCGCATAAGTTTCTTGAGCAAAGGGAATTATACTAATGAAGCAAAAAAGCAACAATAGAAAATACTTACCTTTTAATTTTCTTTGCATGTTTCCTCCCTCCTTTTTTAAAAGATCTCGCTTTTCTTCGTTTTCCACGTTTAAAAACAAGAATTATTAATAGAAATAATACGAGCAGTCCAGCTCCAGCACAGATTAAAATAGTTTTTAATGTCCAGAAATAAGGCGCATCTTTTTTCTTCGGATTGTACGGTACTCTATGACCTCGTACTAATAAACGATGACTGTTGATTCCCAGCGGTGTACAGGTCACTAAAGTGATTAAATCATTTTCTTCTTCCTTATTAAACTGGCTTAGGTCAGTAGGTATGATCGTTGTTATTTTGTCGATTTCATAAGCATGCACTTCGCCTAAAATTTTTATATAAAATTGATTTTTCTTTTTTAATTCAGGTAGATCTGTAAACATTTGGCCCAAAGAAAGCCCTCTATGCCCTGTAATAACTGAATGATTCCCTTTTCCCCCCAGTGGTGAAGAGCTTCCTTCAAGAACGCCAACACCTTTTTCTAGCGCCAGTTCATTTGAAGTAGGATATATTGGAACCTTTAAGTTGATTCTGGGGATTTCCAACACACCGACAATCTCAGGCAGCATTGACTGTTTTAAATCGAAGGTATTTGATCCATCATTAAAAGGATCAGTAACCTCTGCGTTTCCATCTTTTTTTTGCTGGTCCTCAGAAGCTAGTTCTTTTTTTCTTTGCTCTTTTTCCGACTTACTTAACGAATGAATATTTTTTTCATAAGAACGGATTTCTAGTGTTTGAGATCTTTTCAATTGATAGTCAGAATAAAAGGGATATAACAACATGGCAATACCAACTAAAGTAAATAATAGAAAAAACACATCCAGCACTCGTTTTTTTCGCTTATTCGGCTTTCTTTTTTTCTTTCTTTTCTTTGTCTTTGCGCTCATTTTTTTCCCTCTCATTCTAACTATCTTCATCATTAATACTATTCGCGCAATTGATTAGGCTTCTTGGCGTTTTTTGAAATAAATTCCCGCAACTGTGACCATCAGCACACCACCAACGACTGCAATGATTAATTGTGTAGAACCCGTGATTGGCAGTTCTGACTGCTTCGTATTGGTGATTGTCGCGACGGTACCTACATAAGTATCTTTACTGATTGTAAAATCTTTCGTTGTTGTTAATAACGCATAGCCGGATGGTGCTTTCACCTCTTTTAAGCTATATGTTCCGTATTCCAAGCCTGCAACTTCAAATGAACCGTCTGAGCCTGACGTCAGCTTTTGAGCGTCTGCGATTGCGGTTACCCACTTGGCTTCTTTGATTCCGTCTTGGTCAGTATCTTCTGTGAATCCCGCAAAATATTTCCCTTCTTTAATTAACACAAATTCTGCACCCGCTAGCTTTGTTCTTGTGGAGCTATCCTCTTTCTCGAATTTCGCTCCGCCAGTGTGAACTGGTACTTCTCCTTCTTCGTGTTTTGTATCTGTATCTGCATTTGATGTTGGATCATTATTCCACGCAAGATCATAATGGTTCAGTAATCCTGTCGCGCTGCCCACTTCAGCCTCTTCGTTCAAAATCATCGTATAATCAATTCGGATACTACCGCCAGCTAGCTTTGCTACGTTGTCGCTGACTTTTCCGTTAGTCATGATGAAGTCAATCGTAAATCCTGTAACTTTTCCGTTCTCTTCAATATCCTTGTACGTATAATCCGTTCCTAATGCCAGCGTCACTGCTTTATCGTCCTTATCTTTTCCGGCAACTGTGATTCCTGCATTTGTTCCAGTATTTGTCACTTTATTGGTTGGTTTTTTCGTACCATAATAAGTCAAGCCTTTTCCAGGTTTATCCGTATAATTGAAAATGTGGTAAGGTAATGTTGTTTTTTCTGAACCGATGTTCATTAAACTGCCGCCATTAATATCAGTGGGTACATTGATAGTATTTGAATATTCTACTGCATCTCCGATATTAAATGATGATTCATTTGTTTGCGGAGCTGTACCATTTTCAACAAGTTTTTCACTTTTCGGCTTTTTGTAGTTGATATAATCAATATGAAGCGTTGATTCGTCAACACCATTTGCGCCAATTGAGAAGGTTAATTTGTTATTTGTATTATTCAATGCAGAACCACTGATCGCGTGCTCTGCCGGTGCTTTTGTTTCTACCAGATAATAATCTCCAATCGTTAACCCAGTTACTTTAACACTTCCATTTGCATTTGAAATTAATGGTGCTGTATTCATTTTTGTGCCGCTGCCTGGAGTACCTCGGTAAACATCAAATTCTGCACCCGCCAGTTTGTTTCCAGCTGCTATTTTCTCGCTATATTTCACAAGTTCAAGCTCTAAATCTTTTACTTCATTTTTGGGATATACATATACATTTGAATTAAATCCGTCTCCAGCTGTATTTTGAATAGGCAATGTGATAACCATCGGCTGTGCAATTTGGCCGATTAAACCTTTAGAGCTTTTTGTTTCAAACACTGCAAATACAGAATTGTGTCCGCCTGATGCAGTTTTTAATCCATTTACGACTGCAGTTCCTTCACTGTTAACCAGTGCCTTAGCTATTCCGGAGCCATGGACTGTTGTTCTATTCGTATTGATCCATTCAGAATAATTTTCTTGTGTAAGGTTGTTAAGAATCGTTTGCACTTCTCCTTTTGTTTTCCCTTGGACAAACTCAGTAATGTTCACAACGGTAAATTCTACGTCTCCATATTTTTGAGGCTGATATTTAGTTACGCCAGTCGGTAATGATGAAATGATTTCACCAGTATTATTGATATCAGGCTTTGCTCCTGTATACATTACCTTTTGAATCGTTAAATTTTGTACGGTTGGAGCGGTACTTTCCTCTGCATAAGCAATCGTAGCATTTCCTACGAAAAGTGTTGGTACTGTGGTAAGTGGCAGCAGCATTGTTGTCGTTGCCAAGGTTACCATTAATTTTTTGTAATTTTTGCTTTTTTTCATTTGTATTTCTCCTTATCAAATATAATTATTTTCAATTTCTACTTTTTTGTAAAAATAGTAAAACCCAATTGATATACATAACAGACCAAGAGTAATTACTACCGAAAGAGCTATACTTCCAGTTTTCGGTAATTCCTGAATTTTCTTATTCTTGACTGTCAAGCCAATGACTCGATTACTATTGGCATTTGTTGCATTTACATCATCCTGCGACGATAATAAAACGACTTTTCCATCTTCCTTTATCTCAAACTCTATAAATTTCCCTTTAGGCGTTTGATAGCCTTCTGGTGCAGTAGACTCATAAAGTTTATATTTGCCTGGAGATAAATCTAAAATCTTTATTTTTCCAGATGCGTCTGTTTTAACAACAGATGTATGCACATAGTTCGTTCCGTTGTGGGTATACCATACAAATTCAGCTCCAGCCAATTTCTTACTTGGATCAGCCTTATCTATTTTAGTAATTTCCAAATCATAGTCATTTTTCTCATTCTTGACTGTAATCCCAATCACGCCATCAGCATCTGTATTTTTCGTTTCGCCAATATATTCATCTGCATTGTCAAATACAACAGAACCGTCTTCCTTGATCGTAAATATATAGATCTTGTTATTTAATTTGTAACCTGTAGGCGCATTAGTTTCCTGCAGCGCATATTCCCGCGGTGCTAAGTTATTAATTTGAACGGTTCCTTCACTACCAATCGTGTGTGTACCGATCCATACATTATTTCCGCTGGAGCGGTCGGCCAGTTTGAACGATGCGCCGGCTAATTTAGTATTTCCCATATTGGTTTTTGTGAGTTTTAGGTGGTACTTTTCACGATTATTTTTCATTGTAAAGCGAATGATATTTTCACTGTTGGCATTCGTTATTCCTGTTACATAGCTGTCACCGTTGGTGAAACGAATGTTTCCATCCTCTGTTACCGTAAATTCATATTTTTTATTGTTCAATTGATAGCCTGTCGGAGCCGTTGTTTCTTGGATGCGGTAGGTACCTATACCTAGATTAATATTTGTTATTTTCCCTTCCGCATTCGTTGTATGTTTTCCTAACGCTTTTTCAACATTATCGACAACGGAGTACATCTGGAATTTCGCTCCTGATAATCCAGTACCCGAAGGCTCCTGTTTGATTACTTGTATATTAAAAACTTTTTCTTCATTTTTAACAGTAATCCCGATCACGCCATTGACATCTGTATTTTTTGTTTCGCCAATATACTCATCTGCATTGTCAAATACAACAGAACCGTCTTCCTTGATCGTAAATATATAGATCTTGTTATTTAATTTGTAGCCTGTGGGCGCACTGGTTTCCTGCAGCGCATATTCCCGCGGTGCTAAGTTATTAATTTGAACGGTTCCGTCGCTGCCGATCGTATGTGTGCCAATCCATACATTGTCTCCACTGGAGCGGTCGGCTAGTTTGAATGAAGCACCGGCCAATTTCGTTCCATTTAAATCTGTTTTCGTTAATTTAATATGATACTTATCACGCTGATTTTTCATCGTAAAGCTAATCACATTATTACTATTTGCATCTGTTATTTCACTTACGTAGCTGTCACTATTACTAAACGTAATTTTCCCAACAGTTGAAATTGTAAATTCATATTTTTTGTTATTCAATGCATAACCAGATGGAGCCAAGGTCTCTTGAATTCGATACGTACCAGGTCCTAAATTAATATCCGTAAGCTTTCCCTCTGCATTTGTGGCATGCAATCCTAAAGCTTTTTCTATACCGTCAACTACAGAATAGAGTTGAAAACGAGCACCTTCGAGACTGGCTCCAAATGAATTCTTCTTTATTGCCCGAATATTATAAATATTCCGTCTATTTTTAACAGTAACCTTGATCAACCCAGTCCCATCATCATTCTGAGAACTAATATAACTATCCCCATTTAAGATGCTCACAACACCTGTATCCGATACGGATATTCGATAAATCGTTGCATTCGCTTTATAACCATTAGGCGGAGCAACTTCTTTTAAAAGAAATTTTTTCCCGCTCCCTAAATTCCAAGTGATTTTGCCGCTTTCAGTAATTTTCGTTCCAAATGTACTAACTGCTTTCCAGCTATCATCTGCATTATATAAATAGAACCTAGCTCCGTTCAACAACGTACTCGTATTGGTCTCATCTACTTTTGTCAGTTCAAGCTTAGGTACTCTTTTTTCATTTTTCATAGTGATGCTAATAACACCTGAGCTGTTTACATTACTTGCACTAATATAAGAATCTCCATTAAGAACCGTAACTGTCCCTATTTTGGACACTGTTATACGGTATTCTGTAGGATTTTTTTGATAGCCTGATGGCGCCTTCGATTCATAGAGGATGTAGTTAGTAAATTCAGAAAATCTATCACTAGAAAAAGTTATTTTCCCTCCAACCGTTGTCAAGTTTCCGGAAGTTAATTGCTTTTTCCAGTTATTATCTGCTAAATATATAATAAATTCTGCTCCATTAAGCCCGAGACTGGTATTAGTAGCATCTACCTTTTTTAGTTCAAAACTATTAAATGCACTTTTAGGCGGTAAGGTTAAAACCTGATTTGTATTCGTATTGTTGTCGTTAACCTTGAAAGTGCCAATATTAGGTATTTTCCCATTTACGTATCTGGATTTATTCGCAGTGTAGTATGTTTGATTTACTGTTACCGGAATTTCAATTCTAATCACGGTATTATACAAGTTCAACGAATTCAATAAATTAGCATTGGCTACCATTTTAAGGTTATTACCGGTTCCAGAAATCGAAAAATAGTTGGTTAAATCTTGATTAGCAGTATTGTATACCTTGATTCCACTACGATTCAGCGTCAAAGCTGGATCTATAGTATCGGTAAACTCAAAAGCTGAGTAATAAGTCAGCAGTTCATTTCCTAAACTATGAGTCGGTTGATAAAGTGTATATTTGAAAGACTCTGTCATTGTGCTCAATGTATTTTCTGATACTAAAGATTGATCATTATCAGAGACCCTTTTAGAAGGAGTTTTCGGTGTTGGCATACGAATCGTTCCACTTGATGGAGCATTCCATGCTTCAGAAGTGCCTGGGGTTGTTCCAATACGCTTATCTGTTCCAACACGTAAAACAAAAAACGGAGCTCCCTGCTGGATTTGAAACTGAACAGAATTTCTAGTAAAGGTATCGGCTCCCAATTGATCTGCAAAATTTTCGTTCATTCCGCGATAGACACTTTGAGAAGTAACATCACTTGTGACATAACTAATATTTGTCGCAGTATCATAGGAAGGATTCGTAAGATTGCTAAGTGGTTTCACATATTCGTATTGATTTAATGAATTCATAGTGATGTAACTATTGTTGGTAACCCCCAGCGGTGTATCCGTTCCTGCTTTAAAAAATACCCATTCCTGTGTAAATTCCCGAATATTCCAAAACGTATATCCGTTGAAGAGGTTTTTGGCAATTTCGATTCCGACGCCAGTATCGGTACGTGTATTTGTCATATTAAAATCGTAAAACTTGACTGTAATATCCACTTTTTGACCATTAATTTCTCCAGCACCATTATAACGAATTTCTATAACATCTGATGCTTGAGGTTTAAAAGTAAACATATAAGAACCTTTACTGCTGTTATATTTATTTACCGCTCCAAGAATTCCGTCAAAAGGCTCTCCACTTGCTCCGGGAAGTTCAGTCCAGCCACTATTTGTTGTCGTTATTTGTAAGCCTGCCCCTGCCAAGCTGCGATAGCCTGAAGCCATTGGTTGATAAAACCTAGCCGTTTGTAAATTTGTGCTTGCGGTTTCCTTGTAGATTAAAAAATCCTGTTGTAAGTTTAGCCCTCCTTCAGCTGAAATAGGAGAAGTGCTCTTTAAATAGATACACAAACCTGCAATTACGAATATAATTAATGCTAAAAATGATAATACTCTCCTTTTTATTCTCAAGATGATCCTCCTTACTTTTATCTCGATTCATCTTTAAAATATCCCTTTTATATTTAAACTGAATAAATATAAGCTTGTTTAATGAGCTATATGATTACGATAATCTCAACATATATCCCTTTGATCGAACATTTAAAATAAATTGAGGATGTTTAACATCAATTTCTATTTTATTTCTCAAATGACAAATGATATTGGCGATGCCGGCCTTATTTAAATCACACCCTTTTTCTCTCCAAAGGATTTCTGACAGGATTTCGTAATCTACTGTTCTACCAGCTTTTCTATATAAAACAAGTAAAATTTTTAATTCTAATTTAGTTAGACTAACTTCCTTTTTTCCATAAATCGTCACACTCTGATTACATTCATTGATCTGTAGATTTTTTGAATAATTTAAATCCGCAGACGGAGTAGCCGCATTTTGTCTTTTTACCAAATTACGAATGATTAGTTGCAGCTCTGTTGGATTCTCACATTCTTTAAGATTGCCATTTACTCCTAATTCTAAGTAAACCAGGCTGTTTACTTCATTGAGCTTTCGTGAAAGCGTCCAAATAAATACGTTTTTTTTTTCTTTTATAGACATGATTAATTTACAGGTCTCGCTCACTCTTTCTTGAAACTCATCATAGATAATCACCACATCAGCTTCTGATAGAAAAGTACTTCTATCTTTTGAAAAATCTACTAAAACAACTTCATTGTTATCTTTTTGCAACGCTTCTATGTATGGTTCTTTTATTGCACCAGATATATTGACGACACTGATTTTACACATCCTTTTCCCTCCTTTTCTGTTTTTAATTAAGAAAATTCAGCACTTTTTATTTTTTATTACAATCAATTTGAAATTATTTAGTTATTTTTCTTAATAGCATTCGTTTATTCCTCCTGTCTTGCTTTGGTATATACATAATATAATTTTTTTCACGATATTTTTTCACCTTTCACTCATAAATTGACACCTTTCACTCATTTTTTTCATTAATATTAATTAATATTAATTATTTTTATTTATTTGCTTCTTTTTAACCATGATGTTTTCAAAATATTTATTACCTTTTCAGAGAAAATCTCTCAGTCATTTTTACAACAAAAAAGAGCCTGCCTATTAAGCAAGCTCTTTACAAAAGATCTTTCCTCAAATTTATGAATTGGTTGTTAACCAAAGATCGAAAGCTTTTATCACTTTTTGAATAATCTTATTTCCAACATAAAGTTTTTGATCATCAATAAAATGAATATATCCTGATTTTTTATGAATCTCTTGTATTTCTTTAAAATTAATTATATAAGAACGCAAATCTTTATAAAAAAAGTTCTTGTCTATTTCATCACGTAATTGTTTCATTGTTATATTTATCATTTTTTCACTATTTTTTAGTTTGAAAGTTACCCAATTCCTTGTTTCTTTGTTCGTCTCAATATAATTTATATCATTTGTTTTTATTCTAAGTGTTCTCCCATTGAGACAAAAAGATAAGTAGTCGCTTTCTTGTTGATAATTATAATAACTAATTTTGTCCATAATCGATTTAAGATCATTACTGATATTTCGGTGTTCTTTTGAAATAATACCTACCGGCAAGATATTCCGATAAATAATTTCCAAACTTTTATCAGGATAAGCTGTATAAAAAGCGATGGAACAATCCAAGCTCTTTTTTCTCAATTTTTCAGCTAAATCAATGCCTGTGATTAAATCACTAAAATCGATATCGAAAAAAAAGATATCTTGCTTAGTAAATACTTGCCCCTGTATAAATTCTTCAAAACGATTAAAATCAATATCATCACAAATGTTACATTTATCGCCATACAATTCCATAATTGCTTGACTTAACCTCTTTTTTTGAAAATAATCATCTTCAATGATATACACATTCCAAAGACTCATTTGTTCTCCCCTAAATTCTTTTTTTCTTGCATATAATAGACCATAGTAATTTTACATGTATCGTCTTTTATATCAATTTCCAAATAGCCATTTTTCTTTTTTCGGAAAAAATCCATAATACTTTTTAAACCCAAGCCACGTCCTTTGCCTTTAGTTGAATGACCATGCTGCATAGCTATAAAATTTTCTTGTTTTATATGATTATTTATAACTACTATCTCCAATTTTTCCTCTTCCTGAAAAATGCCCAAAGAAATCCGACCGTCAGTATATTTCCCCACAGCTTCAATGCTATTATCCAAAAGAATACCCAAATAGCGTACTAATCTTAATTCATCTTTACTATTGATTATCTTTACTTTTTCTGGAATATGCAAAGAAATTGAGATATTATCTTCTTTAGCTCTAGCTATCTTATTACTTACAACGCCTCTCATTCCTGCCGAATCCATATTCGTTAATTGAAAATATAAGGATGATTCTTGAACTTCTATTTGATTCAGATTTTCTTTAATCGCTTCGTGAAATTCCTTCATGCCCTCGATATTGCCTTGTTTAATATACTCCTGCATGCCTACTAGCATGTTCGTATAATCATGTTTGAATTTTCTTAGTTCCAAACTTGCTAGTTCAAGTTCCTGCGCGTGAATGATCGCTTGCTTACTCGTTTGTCTTTCATTAAAATATTTACCTGAATAAACACTAATCCAAATGACCAGCAAAGGAACAATAAAATAAGCTAAGCTTCCTACCAACTGCTGCCATAATAAATATCTATAATCGGTAAATATAAAGAAAACACCAATTTCAACCATACAAATCGTTAACAAAATCACAATGCTTCCGACACAAATATTGATAATATCCATAGGTATCTCACGTATTTTTTTTATAATTTCAAAATAATTCAATAATTTCATTAAAGCTAAGGAAAAAAGAATAATACTCACACCTACTAATAAGCGCCAACTAATTGAATAAACATAATAAGAAATTCTTTCTGATGGGATTTGTGTAGAAATAAAACCATAAAAAATGTGATCAAAATATTCATAAATAGCTTGGCAAACATCTTTAATCAGTAAACTCAAATCTACTAGCAAAGCTGCCAAAATTAGATTTTTAGTAAAGTAATAGAGTGGTATTAACAATACAAAAATATAAATACTGTGCGCAAAAGGAAATGATTCAAATAAAGGCAGATGATAATGCGCAAGTAAAAATAATTCATATCCCAGCTTACATAAAATTAGAATAAGGACTTCCCTTTTGGTTAAGGTCTTCTTTAAAAAAATAAATATGGGGGATAATTCAAGAATAAAAAACGGAATTAATAAAACATACATTGAAAAAAGTAATAACATAATAGCTCTCCTAAATATTCATTTTTTGCTATTACAACTATAAACTATTCAAATAATTTTTAAAAGAACAAAAAAAATAAATGTTTTTTAACAAAAAAACATTTATCAGCTTTAGCTATTTTAATAAAAAACATTTTAAAAGACATTTAATCCATTCCTATTTAAACAAAGTCTAATATGTTGACCAAAAAAGTGTAGCTAGACAAAAATCAGTTTCTTTGGTAATTTATACGACGATTTTCAAAATTTATTTCCTTTCCCTATTCGACTGTCCAGCGCAAAACTGTTTTGGCTTTTTCCGGCGCTACTTTACGCGGATCGGACAAATAAATCTCCCGATGTTGAAAGTTATCCATCGTTGGTCGCATTACAAGCTGCTCTTGTTTTAAAACTTCACTCATTTTGGCAAACGTCTCTGCTTCTGTATCAAACGAGCCAACATGCAAAGCTTGGAGACACAAGCCTTCTTCATAGCGTTCAAAAATTAGTTTATCTAAATTAGGATTATCTTTTTTCTTTTTGACTGCTAGAAGTTGTTCTTGGAACATTGTTTCTGTCACTAAATCAGGCTGGCGGATCATAATTTTATAGATAAGCTCATCCTTATTGAGCAACCCGTCTGGTTTATTGACTGAAGTCCACACACCTTCTAAAGGAAAGACTGTGTACTCAAAAGGTTCTGTACCTAAGATGCCTTTTTTCAGTCCCATCCGCAAAGCATAGGAAATTGCATATAAAGCGGCCACTTCCTCGCCAAAAGCCGGACGATTCGGATCACCATTACTGCTTAAGCTGATAAATTGATAGGTTGGTACAGTAATCACTGTTGGTTTTTTTGGAAGATAAAAATCTTTTTCTTGTTTGCGCCATTCATATTTCATAAGAAACCTCCTTGAGTGCCTGTTTGTCTTCTTAATATTCTACCACGCCTCGACAATCACTTGCAAAATCAAAGAAAGACATAGCAGTCTTACACCGCCATGCCCTTTGATTTATGCTCTTTATAACCATGATCCTGAAAATTGATGAATCACCATCGTACTTGGATCTTCCTGCACTTCTCCAGTGATGTAGCTTTTTGGAGAAAAAGTCATCTGCGGGAAAATTTCTACGCCTTGAATATTTTGCCGCTGATTGTTCAATTTCAGTCCGTGATTTTGGAGAAGTTCCGTTACTCGAATCACGTTTGTAACAACATCTTCTGTTTTTTCCGCCCGCACAAATTTGCGATCATCGTAGTCGTGATACCATTCTTCCATAAACGGATGATGAGGAACTGCACCAATAATTCCGGTAGAAATCTTGGTTTCAATTTCAAAGCCCATAAAGGCATCCAATGTCAATAGCTCGTCTAAGGGTTTAACGACTTCGATATCAGTGTCCATGTAAATACCGCCTTCAGTGACTAAAGCATACAATCGTACCACATCAGAGACGAAGGCCCATTCTTTTTGTTCATAAGCTTCTTTTAGATAGGGACCGAATTTTGCCAAGTCAACCGTTGATTCATCCCAGCGCTTAATCTCAAAATCCGGACAATATTTCTTCCAGGTATCGATGTATTTCTTTTCCTGTTCTCCTAATGGATTGCCGCCAAACCAGCAATAATGAATGATTTTTGGAATCATCAAATCCGCTCCTTTTTCTTATGATCTTTTTTAAGTGTATATGATTTTGAAACAATTATAAAATCATATACACTTTTTTACTGATTGTTATATCAAATAAAAAAGCGCTTGAGCAAACTGCTCCAACGCTTCTCTTCCGTTAGTCTTATAAATAATGGTTCCCACGCAAAACAGCCTTTTTGATGTCTGCGACTGTTTGAGTGCCCGCCAATTGCATGACCATCTCTAATTCTTTTTTAAAGAAATCAAAGACTTGCTGTACACCGGTCGCTCCTCCTAAGGCCAAGCCATAGATCACCGGACGACCAATCGCTACCAGATCGGCTCCAGATGCAATCGCTTTGAAAACATGTTGTCCCCGCCGTACGCCACTATCAAAGACGATCGGTGCTCGACCTGCCACTGCTTCTGCCACAATTTGCAAAGAATCAAAAGCTGCTGGACCGCCGTCCAATTGACGTCCGCCATGGTTAGAAACCCAAATTCCCTGCGCGCCAGCACCTAAAGCTCGTTCCACATCTTCCTCTGATTGAACGCCTTTGACGTAAACCGGCAAGTCTGATTCTTTAGCGATAAACGCTACATCCTGTGGGCTTAATTTTTGTTTTGATGAACCATAAACAGCATCCATCGTTTGACCGATTCCGGATTGATAAGCTTGAACAATTGGCATCGCCAAGGGAAATGTAAAGCCATTGCGTCGATCCGTCTCACGATTGCCACCCACCGTTGCATCCGCTGTCAAAACAATTGCTTTTGCTCCATTGCGTTTAGCCATCGCTAAGATTTCTTTATTGATACCATCGTCTTTACTCATATAAAATTGGAACCATTGTGGTGCTTCTTGCCCGCCAGCTTCGCGAATTTCCTCCAGCGTACAAGAAGCATAAGAACTCGCCGTATAGATCGTGCCAAAACGTGCAACACCTTTTGCTGACGCTCGTTCCGCTGCGACATTAGCCAACCCATGAGCGGCCACTGGTGCCATAATAATCGGTGCTGACAAAGTCTCACCGGCAAAGGTCAGTGATGTATCTGGTAATTCTATGTCTTTTAAGACATGAGGAATAATAAGTTTATGATTGAAGGCGCGTTCATTTTCCTGATAAGTAAAAATGTCTCCCGCACCACTACTGATATATCCATAACCACCTTTGGGAATTACTTCTTCTGCCGCGATTTCCAAATCACGCATATTGATAAAATCGATGGCGCCTTCTGCCGTACTTGCTTGATAAATTTTTTCCATGCCCATCCCAGCTTTCCAATAAGATAACGTTTACATTTTTATCCTACGCCTGATCGAGCGATCATGCAATTCATTCGCTCATGGAATTAACGTTAGTCTAATATGTAGATTTAAAGACAGTTGATGACTGCAATAGTTAAATCTGTAGACATATTCAATTTTTGAATAGTTGATGTAAGTGAATCTTCTTTATTACCAGCTTAACTAATACTTTATAATTAGCTCGACAAAAATCATTAATAAAAAGAGCTAAACTCTTAATATATTGTGCTTCAAGCTCTCATTTAATCTTCTTCCTCATTCATGAATGAGGATAACATTTCATAATGTTTTATCTATCGTCATTTAGTGACTTGCAAGAAGAAAATACTCATAGACAATCATCGTATATCATTAAACATTTTCTTAATGGCATTCACTAATATTCTCATTAGCGTCAGGCGCTATATTTATTCTTGTCAAACTCTACTAAAAATTCGACAAACAATTTGATATTTATGATAGACATATTTGACGTTACCAATCTATAGCCTGAACCATCTTTAAATTCCTTTAACAACTTTTGAAACAATAGTCGATGTAATTTATACTTAAAATAGATTATGGCTTCATCCTTTGCAATCCATGCTTGAGGTAATTCAATTACGTGCGCATAATTAATTCCTGGCATGTTGATTCTTCGCTTTCATTAGCCTTTTAAGTTCAGTTCCTTTTTTATCTAATCATACCAATGATAAGCAAAAATATCTATATTAAGTCAATCTGAAAAATACCACTAAATATAATTTATTTATAACCTATATACCAAATTAAATGATGAAACATTCCAGCATTTACTCCATTCCCAACGGACTGAATTTCATTTCTTGAGCCAACAGCCCTCCTTCACTACCAAGAGCTCACTGTGTGGCGGGCTCTTTGCATAAAAAATACCGACCGGTTAGGGTCGGTGTGAAACATCACTTCAAACCATTACTAATTAACATATTTGAATACTCTGCTAAGGGCACAACTTCAATATCTATATTGTATTTTTTACTAATGCTATAAAATTTATTGATTGATTTTACTATCGTTTCTTCATTTGTATTCACTTCATTGTCAACAACAATCTGTACCATTTTTCCCTTCAAATATTCA
The DNA here is from genome assembly GCF_044909655.1 of Enterococcus sp. UD-01. NCBI lineage: Bacteria > Bacillati > Bacillota > Bacilli > Lactobacillales > Enterococcaceae > Enterococcus > Enterococcus sp. UD-01. The sequence continues at coordinate 54,276 of NZ_JBIYEU010000007.1, forward strand.
ATGTTATCAATTATATCTTGTGATAATATTTTTGTTTGCTTAATCAAGTCTCTACCACGGACGTAGTCAAAACTCAAAGCCTTAATCACAGTATCGTTATAACAAAAATCAAATACCGGTTCGTCAGCGAAATCTTTAAAAGTAGTTTTACTTATATACTTGTTTAACTTCACAATCTTATACTGCTTAGAAAGTAGTTTTCTAACTTCTTGAGTTGATATTCTTTCACCTTTAGGTTGATCATAGTATAGAAATGTTTGTTTCAACTCCTCTATATCCTGACACAACTCTTCTTGAGTCGTTGAGAGGTGTTGCGTAGGTAAAAATCTGAATTCATTTGCATAGAACTTTGTTCTTTCATCAATGAAGGAACTGTCTCTAATATCATTAAACAAACTAGCATCTTGGAATTCGTCTTCGTGTAAACGATCAATACTAAATGTATAGTCTAACGATTCCGCCATCATATTTAAATAATCAATATCAAATTCATCGTCAAAATGCTTGATTCTATTAAAATTCTTCGTTCTATAAAACTCACTATATTCAGATTCTGGACAATGAACAACAATTCCGAAATTAATAGATTCTTGTCTAATAAGACTCGGAATATATTGACAAACTGAATAGAATAGATTTACTTTTTTCATGTGACAACAACTCCTCATCTATAAGTTAAATTGGTTCTTTATCAACACAATTATATCATGTACACGATCAAATTGGGTAACAATAAAACCTTTTACTGCATCTATTTCGCTATCAGAAATGCCCCATTCGCTAGGAATTCCCTTAAAAACATCATCTACATCTTTTCTTGACAAAGACCTTATTCTGTTCTCTACTGTATAAAATGGACTGTGTCCTTTGATATAAGGAATTAACATACCATACCCCCTATACTGAACTGTGTCAACAAGTGATGGAGAATTATTGCTTAATTTGTTAAGACTTTTTTCATCCCATATCTCTCCAAGTTTGAATACGTGCGAATGATCAATTGCTACCAATCTTTTTTGCTTTCTATCAAAAAACAGATTTCCTTTATTACATCCTCTATCTTCATTCTGTATAATTTGATCAAATAGAATTATCCTGGGAATATCTTCTTGATTGTTGATATATTTTAAAATAACAGGCGTTATATCTGTATTTCCTTTTATATAACTACTTAAGAAAACAGTTGATTCTTTTCCTATTGAAGGGCGTAAAATCTCAGAATGCCTAACATTATTAAAGTTCAGTTCTCCCAAATGTGATTCTGGGATAGGTACTCCAAGCAGACAAGCTAATCTATAAGCGACCAGCTCATTAAATAATATTTTACCAGAGCAATCATCATGAATATACTTCATAACAAAATGTTCGCCATTTTCCGATTGAACCAAAACTGGTTTAGTAATTCCTATAGGGATCGATTTATCACAACTGGCTATCTGCTTAATACTAAACACCCAACTTCCAAATGTCAATAATTTGTTAATAATTCTTAGTATATTATTTATTACATTAAATAGCAAGATATTTCTTATTATTACAGAAATCGGTTACTTTTGTCTCCTTGATTTCTTCAGATATTCTCCCATAGTGCTATGTAAAGCCCCACATCAATGAGGCTGTTTTTATTTTACTACGGCTTGTGATTCTGTGAAAATTAATCTGCATTTTTTTGATTTTTTATTTCCTTTTAGCCATCTATTTTTTCAATCGTAATCGTTCAATCTCTTAAACTCTTTACTTAAAATAGCTCGCTCATCATAATTATCAAGCTTATTGAGCGTGATTTTCTTTAATTGCTCAAAATTACTTTCAGCTTCTTCTTGCTCTTTTTGATCTTTATACTCAAGAATAAATGAACCTAAATTCCTTTCAATCCGCTTCAATTCATGTTTTATAATGTTTGTTGCAGATTAAATATCTTAATAAAATATTAAGCCAAACAAAACATGGCTATAAAATTTCTGATCCTAAAACAAATACAATTTAACAAAGTTCACTCTTGATGATACAACACTGAAAATTCTTAGGAAATAACAAATGAACCAACGCAAATATATGCTAACTATTGGAATTACTGATCCAAAACTTATTTTCTGCGATGGCTACAATCAAATAGTTACTCATCAAAGTATCTATCAAAGATTGTGAACGATCATAGAAAAATGCGATATATCGTTTATAGGTGTTCACAGGACATACCCAACCTCTTATTGAAAGCTAGTGCAAGCACGACGGATTGCGCCACGCTTCAATAAAAACGAGTATGGACACATACAGCCATCTATCAAAAGAAAAGACAGTAAAACACTTAAATTTTTAACGGGTGGCATTTATTAAAACAAAAGAAAAAGCTAAGTCCTTATATATCAAGGACTTAGCTCACTTTTAAACTCTATTCTTCTTCTTCAGCCATGAAGGTGTTAAAGACTTCTTCAATCATATCCCATTCAGCGTCTGTTTCGATTTGTTGCAACTCGCCTTCAGTTCCTTCATCATTTTCGATGTAAGCATAGGCTTGTAATTCCACGTCTTCGTCCTCCGGCACGCCAGCTGGATAAAGCAATACGTAGTTTTTACCAAATTCTTCCTGTCCATCGACGGTTAATAGGATTTCGTATAGTGTTTCATTGCCTTGATCATCCACCAAAGTAATATGTTCATGTCCTTCATGATCGTGGTCGTGATCGTGGTGAGTATGGTTATGTTCTTCTGCCATTCTTTTGCTCTCCTTTTATGTTCACTTATTATAAGTCATTTATTTTTTATTGGCGGCTCCATCTAAATAATTCTGCAAAATCATGACAGCAGCTACTTTATCAATGACTTTTTTCCGTTTTCCTCTTGAAGTATTGGCTTGTTCCACCAGCATCCGTTCTGCCTGAACTGTCGTTAAACGTTCATCCTGATACGTCACTGGAATCTGAAATAAATCTTCGATTCGTTTACCATAAGCCATAGATGCTTCCGCTCTAGGCCCGATCGAATTATTCATATTTTTAGGTAATCCGACGACAAAGTGAGTAACTTCGTATTCTTTCACGAGTTCTTGTAAACGGTCAAAGCCAAATTCTTCCTGTTCTTCATTAATTCGAATAATTTCCACACCTTGTGCGGTCCAGCCAAACGGATCACTAACAGCCACTCCGACTGTTTTTGAACCGACATCTAGTCCCATTACTCTCATCGAATGGTAATTCCCTGACTGGATAAGTAAAATTTAACCAGCTCTTCCATGATTTCATCCCGTTCGTGACGACGAATCAAATTTCGAGCGTCTTGATAACGAGGAATGTAGGCCGGGTCTCCAGAAAGTAAATAGCCCACAATCTGATTGATCGGATTATATCCTTTTTCCTCTAAAGCCCTATAAACAGTAGCTAAAGTCTCACTTACTTCCTTCTTACGACTGTCATCAAAATCAAAACGTACAGTTTCATCTGTAAAACCCATTTATCTACACCTCACTTTTCTTCTATTCATACAGCTTCATTCTACTAAAAACTAACCAAAACTACAAACAAAACTTAACATTTTCTGTTATAAAATTTAAAATTCTCTTAAATCGAGTGAAAAACTGGAATATTGCTAAAATTAATACCTACATAGCCTTCTATTTCTCTTTGGAGAGTTTGTGGTATAGTAAGAGTAAAGGAGTTTTTATGTATTTTATTGTTAGCAGCTTTTTCATTCTCTTTATTGGCTTGTTTTTTATTTTGCTTCGTCAATCAAAAAAGCCAAGCGGTCGTCTTGGCCTTATGATGATGCGTTTATGGAATAAGGTATATCTGCCTCTGGTTCAATGGAGCACTCACTTTCTTTCGCTGGAAAAAGAATTGGTCATCCTTGATATTGGAGTGGGCAATGGTGCTTCTACAAATTATTTGCATCAGACCTTTCGGCCAGCACGAATCACCGGAATTGACCTTGCTCCAACAGCCATAAAGGAAGCTGGAAAACACTATCCCAACCTACAATTTGCAGTGATGAATGTGCAGCAGCTAGACTTTTCAAGTGAAAGTGTTGATTTAGTTACGGCGTTTCAAACCCATTTTCATTGGGAGGATTTAGATCAAGCATTGACAGAAATTTCACGTATTTTAAAGACTAAAGGGCTGTTACTTTTAGCCTGTGAAACAACAAAAATCAATTATTATTTGCCGGAATATCGCGATTCGGAAGCTTTTTACACACATTTGAAACAGTTCGACTTGGGACTGCAACAACACCACACGACAAATCAGTGGACGATGTACAGCTTTCAGAAGGCACAAAAAAGTGAGATAAGCTAACTGCTTTTGTCTCACTTTTTTGTATCTATACGAATTATTTTTGCATTAAAGTAACTAATAAAGCTTTTTGCGCATGCAGGCGATTTTCTGCTTCCTGATAAATTGCGGAATGAGTGCCGTCGATGATTTCGGCGGTTACTTCTTCTCCGCGATGAGCCGGAAGGCAATGTAAAAAGAGATAATCCTCTTTAGCAAAAGCAGCCAGCTGTTGATTGACTTGAAACTCCTGAAACACGGCTTCACGTTCCTTTTGCTCTGCTTCATTCCCCATACTCGCCCAAACATCCGTCACTAAAACATCTGCCTGTTCAACTGCTTTGACCGGATTATGACTAATCTCAATGTTACTTTGACTAACAGCTGCATTTTTTTGTGCGATTTCAATAAATTCCGGCTTAGGTTCATAGCCTTTTGGCGTTGCAATCGCAATATCCATTCCAACGAGACTACCACCAATCAGAAAGGAATGCGCTATATTATTCCCATCGCCGATATAAGCTAATTTTAAGCCCTCTAATTTACCTTTCACTTCATAAATAGTTTGAAAATCAGCTAGAATTTGACAAGGATGATGGTGATCGGTTAAGCCGTTGATTACAGGAACCGTTGCTTGAGCTGCCAGTTCCTGCACCATTTGATCAGAATACGTCCGAATCATGATACCATCCACGTAGCCGGATAAAACCTTCGCAGTATCTTTCACTGGTTCTCCGCGTCCCATTTGCGTACTTTTGGAATCTAATACAATCGCTTGCCCGCCTAGTTGAATAATTCCAGCTTCAAAAGATACTCTAGTTCGCGTACTGTTTTTTTCAAAAATCATTGCTAAAATTTTACCAGCCAAGGCCTGCCGATAATCGTCCGGCTGCGCTTTAATTGCCACGGCTAACTCAATAATTGACAGCAGCTCTGCTTTGGTCATTTCTGTTAAATCCAAAATGCTTTTTCCATATAATGAATGACTCATGTTATCCCTCCTTAGTCAAAACAGCTGAAAATAGCTGCAATGCTTGTTCAATTTCCGCTTCTTTAATGGTTAGAGGCGGCAATAATCGCAATACCTTTGACCCAGCTCGCAGCGTTAATAGGCCGGCTGCTTCCAGTTGCGTCATCACTTCGGTCAATAGTTCGGAACTGCTTAGCTCAATACCAAGCATTAATCCAATTCCGCGAACGTCTTGCACCTGTGTGCTTTGGGCTGCAATTTGGTTTAAACCGTTTAATAATAATGTGCCTTTTTGCTGTACTTGCTGCAAAAATTCTTTCGTGTTAATACGAGTCACGACATTTTCAGCGACCTGCATCGCTAGTTTATTGCCGCCAAAGGTTGAGCCATGACTACCTGGCGCAAAAGCCTGTGCCAACGCTTTCTTACCCAGCATCGCACCAACCGGCAAACCATTTCCCAACGCTTTTGCCAGCGTAACTATATCCGGTTCAATTTGATATTGCTCATATGCATAAAAACTGCCTGTGCGCCCAATACCGGTTTGAATTTCATCTATGATTAGTAAGATCCCCTGTTCTTTACACAAACCAGCAACCTTTTGCACCCACGCTTGTTCTGCCGGTAGAACGCCGCCTTCTCCTTGGACTAATTCAAGCATAACAGCGGCTGTTTTATCATCTAAAACCTGAGTGAGTGGCGCCAGTTCATTAAACGGAACATAAACAAAATCAGGAACTAACGGTTCAAAGCCTTGATGAATACTCTCTTGTCCAGTGGCGCTCATTGCCCCATAGGTTCTACCGTGAAAAGAGTTGATACAGGTAATGATTTTACTTTTTCCTGTTGCCTTACGGGCTAATTTGATTGCCGCTTCATTCGCTTCTGTGCCGCTATTACAGAAAAACGCGACGTATTCCTGATTATTGGCCAGCTTTTGCGCAAGTTTTTCTTGAAGCTGGTTTGTATATAGATTCGGTGTATGCCAGATTTTGGCTGCTTGCTCTGCTAAAATCTGATTCAATTCAGCATCGTTGTAGCCTAAATTCATTACACCAATGCCGCTGGTAAAATCAAGATATTCTTTACCGTTTTGATCGAAAAGTAGATTGTCCTTGCCCTTAATTAATTCAATCGACTTTCTACTATAATTGGGAAATAAATAGCTCATACCTGTACCTCCTCTTTTCGGATGATTGTTCCTGCTTTGTTGATTTGGTTGGTAATATGGACTTTTTTTACACCACTTTCAATAGCAGTTTGGGCGCTTTCTATTTTAGGCAGCATGCCGCCTTTGATCACATCAGCTGCTTTAAGCTGGGTAATTTCCACAGGGGTTAGCTGCTTCAGCCAAGTGTCTGCTTTTTTCACCCCTGGTACGTCCGTCAATAAGTACAAAGCCTCGGCTTCCATCGCTTCCGCTATTTTGCAGGCTACATGATCAGCGTTGATATTCAGCCATTCGCCAGCTTTTGTTAAGCCAAGCGGAGCCACTACAGGCAGATGAGCCGTACTAAGTAGATCATCAAGTAACCCTGTATCAATTTCCACCACCTCACCTACCGCACCTAAAGTATGTTGGTCAATATATTCGCCTGTGATTAACTGACTGCTGGAAGCATTTAAACCGACCACTGAAAACCCCGCTTGCTGAAAATAGGCGGTAATCATCGGCTGGACCTGTCCCAACAGCACCATCTTAGTAATCGTCAAGGCTTCCTCTGTGGTCACACGCAAACCAGCTTTAATTTGAACTGAAAGCTTTAAACGCTCCATCATTTCAGAAATATAATGACCACCGCCATGAACTACGACAATCTTTTTCCCTTCTTTTTGCCAAGCGGAAATTTGTTTAAAAAATGTTTCTGTTAAATTATCGCTGGCAACTCCCCCAAGTTTAATGACAATAACATCCTGCATTTGTTTTACCTTCCTTCATTTTTATGGATACAGCGGTAATTGATCCAGTCCATATACTTCCGGAAAACCCGCTAAAAGGTTCAAATTTTGAATAGCCTGCCCAGCCGCGCCTTTCCCTAAATTATCAATAACAGTTACTATTGTAATCATATTTGTTGCCGGATTATAGGCGAGACCAATATCGCAATAGTTTGAGCCGACGACTTGTTTTAAAGTGGGATAAACGCCAACAGCTTGCACGCGGACAAAAGGATTATCGTCATAGCAATTCCTATAAACAGCAATCAATTCCTCGTCAGAAATCGGCTGCTTCGCCTTCACATACGTTGTTGCAAAAATTCCTCTGGTTACAGGAATCAAAGAAGTTGAGAACTGAATCGCCTCAAGTTCAGGTGCCCATTTTTTAAGCTGCTGGATAATTTCTGGAATATGCTGATGCTGATTCATTTTGTATAACGTCATATTGTCATGTGCTTCGGTAAAATGAGTGGCTTGTGTTAAATTCTTCCCCGCACCAGAAAAACCTGACTTAGCATCAATAATGATCGAATCCAGCTCTATCAGCTGTTCTTTGAGTAAAGGCGCTAAGGATAACTCAGCAGCAGTCGCATAACAGCCTGGATTAGCCACCCATTTAGATTGCTTGTGCTGGCGAAATTCAGCCAGTCCATAATCAAAACACTGTACTAGCTCATAAGGTGCTCCCCTATGACCGTACCATCGTTCGTAGGCACCTTGAGTTTTTAAACGAAAATCCCCTGATAAATCAATAGCTGGAAAACCAGCTCTGACAAATGACGCCGCCAGCTCTTTGGCAATACCAGACGGCGTTGCAAAAAATACCAAATCACTGACAGTCATTATTTTTTCCGGGTCAATGGTCTCTAAAGGCAATGTACAAAGCTGCTTTGCATGTGGATAGAAGGCTGAAAAAGCTTCATCCTTTGTTGAACTACTATGAATTGAGGTCAATTCAACTTCTGGATGATAACGAAGATAGCGGATTAATTCACACCCACTATAGCCTGTTGCGCCAATAATTGATACCTTCATTCTTTTCCCACCTTTTCTTTAGCCATGTTTGCTTTGTTTTACACATTATAAAAGTTATTTTTTGATAAGTCAACGGTTTTTTATTAAAAATACCCAACTAAAACTAATTTTTATACATTTTATACAGATTTTTATGTTTATTTTTGCATAAAAAACAGCACAAAACAGGCTACTGTTTTATGCTGCTTAAGTATTTAAATCGAAAGATAAATAACAATAGTTCCGTCTTCGCGGTAATGCTCAAAATCAGTCTGATAGGTCCGTTTTTGTTCCACAGCTACATCTGACCAAATCGTTTGCCAAGCCTGAGCGACTCCAGCTGGGGTCGGATCTGACACCGGAATCTTCAGATAATCTCCAGCTTTTATAATTATTGCTTCTTCAAATTTCGCCTGCTCATTTCCAACCAACAAATCATAATCTTCTGTATGATTACTCGTATAGTTAGAATAGACAGCGAATAGTTCTCCTTGAAGTTGCATGGTTGGAACTTCACTCCATAAGGTAGCAATTTCGTTTGTACGCTGATTATTGGTTCGAATCTTTTTTCCGTTAATTACTTTTTCTGTTAATTGAATACTCATGTATGTCACTCCTTCTCCTATGGTAAAAACAGGTTAACACAAAAAAGATGACAGCTGTCTGTCATCTTTTGACTTATTTATTTAAAAAAAGTAGTACTGGCAAGTTACAACGCCAATTAAAATTAAGAGCCCAGGTAAATAATTAGAAACCCTAATTTTAGTTATACCTATTACGTTCAGGCTAATTCCTAAAACCATTAGACCGCCGATTGAAGTAATTTCGGTGAGTAGCAGGTCAAGTAATTCTTTAGGCACATATTGCATTAAAACACTCGCTAAAACAGCAATTATTCCTTCATAAATAAAAACAGGAAAAGCAGAAAATAAAACGCCCACACCTAAGGTCGCTGTCAACATAATAGACATAAAGCCATCCATTACTGCCTTTGTAAGCAAGGTCTGATGATTATTGGCAATGCCGCTTTCGATGCCGCCAATTATGCCCATTGAGCCAATCAAAAAAATCAAAGAAGCTGTCACAAAGCCTTCCGCAAAATTACTGCCAGGTTTAGCATAGCGTTTTTCCAGCTTCAATCCAAATGCGTTCATTCGATCTTCAATTTTACAAGCCTCACCCACCATGGCTCCTAAACAAAGACTAATTAAAATAACAATAAAAGAAGAAGTTTTAAGCGCCATTTGAATGCCTAGCACTGTAACGCCTAATCCAATTCCTTTGGTTACTGTGTCTTTCATTTGCTCGGAAATGTTTCTTAACACACCTCCAAGTAAACTGCCTACGAAAATTGTCAAACCATTGACAAACGAGCCTAATAAAATCATATTAGCAACACCCCTTTTTTACGTTCTATTTTTTATTATACGACAAGTATCGTTAAAGAGATATGATTATTTTCAAAAAATTCTCACAATTGCTTTCAAATATTCCTGCTGAATAATTATTGTTTTCTGCTATTTTTTCCGCCAATTTTCCTCTATACTAAAGCATAGAGAGAATCAAAAAGTGAGGCAATGTCTAATGAGTGATATAGCTATAGAAAAAGTCTTGGAAACCTGTCTTTTGGCCGGCAAAATTATGCTGGAAAGTGATGCCGAAATGTACCGGGTGGAAGATACAATGAGTCGGATTGCATTAGCTTCTGGTAATTATCAGCTGGTCAGCTATGTAACACAGACTGGGCTTTTCGTAGGTCTGGACGGGACGTCAACGATTCGCATGGTACAAATTGTCAATCGTTCGATTGATCTTGAAAAAGTTTCCAACATTAATCAGTTTTCAAGAGAATACGTAGCGGGAAAAATAACTCTTGAAGAGCTTTTACAGCATTTGAAAGTACTGGAGCAGGAGAAAAAGTTTTTTCCTTTGTGGCTGCGCTTTGTCAGTGCTGCCGTTGTTAGCGGAACGATCATGATTTTATTTGGCGGTGTTTGGTCTGATTTACTGCTGACGTGTGCGATTGGCGGCTTAGGTTATATGCTGTATTATTTCAGCTTAAAAATATTGCGTATTAAGTTTTTATCTGAATTTTTAGCGGCCTTGTTTATCGGCTGTGCCGCTTTACTTAGTACCAAAGCCGGATTAGGCGTGAATCAGGATATGATTATCATTGGCTGCGTTATGCCGCTTGTTCCAGGTGTGCAAATGACCAATGCGCTGCGCGACTTACTTGCCGGTCATTATCTATCTGGTGTTTCCAGAGGTACAGAGGCAATGATGACTTCCTGTATGATCGGCTTTGGGATTGCCTTTGTGTTTCAATTACTTTAAGGAGAATGATGATTATGATGCTGCAATTAGGTGTGCATTTTGTATTTAGCTTTTTAGCTTCTGCCGCTTACGCAATTATTACCAATGTACCACGACGCTCATTATATGCCTGCGGCTTATCCGGTGCGTCCGGCTGGATGGTTTATTGGATCAGTAGTCAAATAGGTGCTAATGCCGCTTTAGGTTCTTTATTGGGTGCATTAAGTGTGGCAGCCGTGAGTTTTATTTTTTCAAAAACGCTGAAATTACCGGTAACTATTTTCAATATCCCGGGAATGGTCCCGTTAGTGCCCGGCGGTTTAGCTTATCAGGCCGTTAGAAACTTGGTAAACGGCAACTATCAAACAGCGATTTATTCAGCGGTTCAAGCAATTATGATCGCTGGCGCTATCGCCTTGGGTCTAGTCCTTTCCGAGGTTTTAAATCATAATATTCGTAATTTCCGCGAAAAGCGCGATATTACCAGTCTTTTACGTCAAAAAGAGGAGCAGCAGGATGATTAAAAAATTAAGTTCCATAACTGAACCAGAAATGGAAAAACTGCTGGAGATTTGGCTTCAGGCAAATGTTGAAGTTCATTCCTTTATTCCAGCTAGCTATTGGCAGGAACAACTGGCACTTGTTCAAGAAGAATTACCTCAAGCTGATCTTTACGTTTATCTAAAAGAAGAGCAGATTCTTGGTTTTTTAGGACTAGTCGACACCTTTGTTGCGGGGATTTTCGTGCAAAAGGAACATCGCAGTCAAGGGATTGGTCAACAACTGTTAATGCAGGCAAAACAGGATTGTTCCCAATTAACCTTGACGGTTTACGCCAAAAATGAAAAAGCCGTTCATTTTTATTTTAATCAAGGATTCAGGAAAACAGCAGAACAATTAGATCAAACAGGCGAACTCGAATACCTCCTTCAGTGGACACAATAATAATAAAAGAACAGACAAAACTAAAAAATTAGTTTTGTCTGTTCTTTTATTGCTCGAGCCTTAACGACTTTTGGCTCATCCTTTTATTTATACTAAAAGGAACGATAGACATATTGGTTTTTTGGTTCTGTCATGGATTTGACTTTTGTTACATCTACCACTGGTAATTCTCGCTTAAAGGGCGCATAATAATCGGATTGAATAGTTCCAGTTACCTCAACCCACTCGTTATTTTTAAAGCTTTGACCTTCAGGCATATGTGTTAATAACCCAAATACGCCAGAATCAGCCACGCAATGAATAATGCCAAAGCGGAAGACAAATAGATCCGTTTCTCCATCTTTTTCAGCATTAAAAATGAAGCCTTTGTACGTAATTGTTTTTCCAATAAATTCACTTGGATAATTGTAAATTAGTTCCATTACTTCTAAATAATTTTCATCTGTAATAGTTACATGATCGTTTTTAATATATTTTTTTAAGGCTTGCTTCATTTGCTGATCATAATCTGTTTTATTAAAATAAATGCTGGTATCCGGTTTTAAATACTGTGTTTTCATTTCCGGATCTCCGACCGATTCTTTACTTAAGGGAAAATTAAACCCTTTAGCCTCAACAATTGAAGTATCCAGACTAACCGTCGGAAACAAAAAGCCAACCACTAAAGGTAGCGCTAGCAAAAGATACGCCATTCCCCGCTGATAAGGCTTATTCAATCCATGATCGTGATCCTCGTGCTGCTCATGGGCGTCATGAGATTCCTCTGCTCCTTCTTTATTCCAAAGAATGAGCTGAACCAGCGCCAAAACAAAAGAAATCACCATAGACAGAATGGCTAAATACCGATAATGCACATTAATATATTGATTCAACCGACCTGAAACCTGTAAAAACATCATTAAGATCGTATACCCCACTAAAATCAAAAAACGTAACATAGAAACACCTCTATTCTAAAAAATGACCTGTGAAGCTTGATTCTTTTGCTGCACTTCACAGCAAAATGAGCCCCTAACTGACACAAAGGGCGTATAAGCTGACAACCAGGGTTACAATGCCCACAAATTTCAACATAAATGTTCCTTTAAAATAGCGTTTCATCATCAATAAATTCTTGATATCTACCATTGGTCCGAAAACCAAAAAGCCGACAACCGGTCCATTGCCAAACAAGCTTAATAAAGAAGAGCCGATAAAGGCATCCGCTTCAGAGCAAAGAGACAATGTTGCAGCTAAAATCAGCATCACTAGAATCGCTAAAAGCTTCGTCCGGCCTAATTGTAGAATAGCTCCGGTCGGCAAATAGGTCTGCATAGCCGCTGCTAAAAATGAACCGAAAATCAAATAGCGACCGGTATCAAAAAATTCGTCAATTCCATGGGTCAACACTGACCAGCATTTATGCCAAAAGCTTGCTTTTTTATGCGCATGCTCGTGGTGATGCTCATGTTCTTGTGCTGAATCTATTTGAAAAGCTTCTTTACGCAAGATTGATTCCTTATTGATATAGGCTAGCCAAATGCCAACCACTAAGGCAACCAGCAAGCTTCCTAAAACGCGCCAAATTACAAATTTCACCGTATTCCCAAAAGCAATATAGGTTGAAAAAAGTACAATCGGATTAATAATCGGTGCTGTAATCATGAAGGCAAATGCCGTGTAGGTCGGCACATCTTTTTTTACAAATTGATGCACAATTGGCACAATCCCACACTCACATGATGGGAAGAAGAAGCCGAGTGTACTACCTACTAAAATAGATAATAATTTATTTTTTGGCAATAATTTCTTTACGCGTTCCGGCGTTAAAAAAACATGTAACGCGCCCGAGATAACACATCCCAGCATGACAAACGGCAAGGCCTCAATAACAATAGATAAAAAGATGGTGCCCATCTGTAAAACAGAATGAGGTAAAAACTGAAACATCGAATTCCTCCCGCACTGTCGTATCTATAGATAAATACGAACCCAACATTCAAAAATATAGTTAACTATACTGCACTAGTTTTAAAATTACAAGGTAATTTTTATTAAGGTATCCATAAGATTGCACTAAAAAAGGGAAGTAGAAAACCAATGTCTTCCATTCTTCCCCAATATTTTATTAAATTGAAAATAATTCCGATGCTGCGTCCGGATCTGTATCGTAAACATTGAAATCAACATTTACCCCTAATCCTTTTTCAGTCAAAATAGATTCCATAGCCATGCGCGCATGTTCTTTGGTATTATTTTCCTTACTTAAATGGCCTAAGTAAATTCGCTTAGTATGATTCCCGATAACCTCTGCCATAGTTAAAGCCCCATCGTCATTGGACAAATGTCCTTTATCGCCTAAAATCCGCTGTTTTAGACTCCATGGATACGGCCCCATACGCAAAATTTCCAATTCATGGTTGCTTTCGATCAAATAAGCATCTGCGTCTTTAATCGTTCCGCGAATGTGATCACTACAATAGCCCGTGTCTGTCAACATGACAAAGGAGCGGTTATTCTTATAAAAACGGTAAAACTGCGGCGCAGCTGCATCATGAGATACACCAAAGCTTTCGATATCCATATCTCCCAAGGTTAAAACCTTACCCATTTCGAAAATATGCTTTTGCTCAACCGCCACATTGCCAATCATCGGATCCATTGCAGACCAAGTCTGTTCATTGGCATATACATCCAGTTTATATTTTCGTGCCAAAACTCCTACTCCATGAATATGATCGCGGTGCTCATGAGTGACAAGAATCGCATCCAATTCCTCTGGCTTACGGCCTACTTCTGCCAACAAGGAAGTGATCTTTTTCCCGCTCAAGCCGGCATCGACAAGCAGCTTTTTGTTCTCTGTCTCAATAAAAAGGGAATTTCCTGTACTGCCGCTAGCAAGAATGCTAATGTTAAAAGCCTTTTCTTGACTCATTGTTTCATCTCTTCCCTTCATTTCATTACAGCTACTTATTATACAACCAAGCTTAGTGATTTTCCACCTTTGGTACCGTATTATTTGTAATTATTGTATTATTCATAGCATTCACCTGTTCAATCTGCAAATTACTTTCACTGGATTTAATGCCAATAAACCAAACAGGTACATAAACATTCTTCTCTCGTATCTTATAAATCCTTGCATAAGCTAAATCCATGAAGGTAATTTTTGCGTTACTTGGAATTTTATTATTAACATATAAATTTTCAATCGCATCGCGTTGAGAATAGAGATCCATTTTATCACGCAGCTCTTCAATCGCTTCAATATGGGTTTGCGTATATTTGTATATTTTGCGAATACCCACTGATTCTCCCGGATCTTCAAGCTTCAAAGATATTTGCGCAGTATCATCTTTGAAAGGAATATTCTTATAGCTTTGTGAAGCAATAATTTCAGGAAATTCCCCTTCAACTGTAGAGAAGTTAGGCATATAAACATATTCATTACCATAAAGAACGCTATCGTGATCTTGGAAAAAAGCTTCTAAGGATTTATCGATATTTTTTTCATCAATAAAATAGCTTGTTTTGGCAGTATTCATTTGCGGATAAACAGTCAAAGAGTTATCAACAATTTCAATGCCTGATTTAAAAAAATTACGGTCTCTGGTTTCTTGCTCTTTTTGAATGGCTTCATAAAAATTCGTCTGTTCGGCACTCAAATAATAGCCTTCTTTTTTTTGACTAGAAAGATGTCCTTTGTAAGTGATGCCATCTTTAGCCAGACGCTTTTCAATACTGTCCGTCTGATCAGAAAAAGCTACGCTGTTTTCTTCTTTAACTCCAGCTTGATAAATGCCGAATAGAAAGACATTCAAGAATAAAAAAACTACAAAAAAGATCCATTCAATTCGTTTGAAGTCCATTATTCCACCTCCAAATTCGCCAGTTTTTCCAGTAATTCACGCTCTGGATACCACTTGTCATCATAGCGAATGTACCATTCTGGAGTTAAATCAACTACTTGAGTCGTTTCTTCAATCTTTTGCCAAGTGTAACCGATAACCATTGAGTCAATCTTATTTTGATCAGCACCATATAAAACCAATTGATCCAACACACTTTCCGTACTTGCCAATGTCACTTCTTCTTCTGAAGGAATTGGTACTTGAATCGTATCCACACTGGTTCTAATAGAAACGCTGGAGGTTTCCGCCTTATCAGCGCCAATTGTGACACTAACCTGACCTTTGTCATTCTCACTGAAAACGGGATAACCTTCTACAAATGTCCGGTAATTTATTTCCGTCTTGGTACGGTCAAAATAGCGCAGATTGCCCATACTGGTGCCTAATTTTTTTATATAATTAAAACTGTCCGAATAAATAGTCGCCGTTAATTTGCGATTTTCCAGAGTACCATTGAAGCGAACCGTTTTTAACTCATCGTTTACCGTTAAACGTTCATTTCCGTTAGAATAAGAGAGATCCTTGCTGTCTTCATTCGTTTGCACATTTTTTGTGTTGGAGAAAAACGCCGTACGAAACTTCGTTACAGGCTGTGAGGCCAAAATATAACTGTATTTCTTCATTTTCAACTCATTTGTTAAAAAATAGTGGTGATTCTGCAGTGTTTCTTGGGTATATATTTGATTATATTGTGTCCCGACTTTATTCATTAGATTGTAGACTTTTTCAATATCAATTGAGATGGCTGTTTCATAAATATTTTTGTGCTCAAAATCTAAAAAGCGTAATTTATTATGCGTCAGATCGACCTGTATGCAGGTGAAAATGATCTCTTTATTTCTAAGTTCACTGCTTAATGTTAATTCCAAATGATAAATTTTATCATATTCACTAAGCAACAAGGGACCTTCATACAACAGCTCAAAACCGCGTTCCATGCTTAAATACTTTTCAAATTGCTCGGCGTTTCCATTAACGACTTGCGTCAACGCATCAAAATGACTTTTCTTAATTTCATTTTGAATATTGGTTATCAAATTTTCACTATTGTTAAGCTCTGCTTTGCCGTCTTGCATGCGTACTAAGCTTAACGGCAGAAAGACATCCGTATCCATTCGTTCATTGACAACCGTTGTATCCACTTGTGAATCACTTTTTAAGGTCTGCCCCTTTTTGGAAGGACTAATCCAGATATTCACTGAAAAATAAAGGCTAAGCATTACCAGAAAAACTAAGCCAAAGCGAATGATTTTTTCCCATATTTTCATTCCCACCAATCCTCCTCATACGGTTCATAAGGTAAGGAAATATAAAAGGTAGACCCTTGACCTTCGCGACTTTCCACCCAGATTGTTCCATTGTGAGCCTTAACCACTTCTCTGGAGATCGCCAGCCCAAGTCCTGTTCCCCCTTGTTCACGAGCGCGGGCTTTGTCTACACGATAAAAGCGATCAAAGACTTTATTAATATCCTTTTTAGGAATCCCTAACCCTTCATCCGTTACACTAAAAACCACGTTATTGTGGGTTTCCAATAAACGGCAGGTAATTTTTCCGCCATCAGGAGAATATTTAATTGCATTATTTAAAATATTGTCCAGTACTTGAATAATTTTATCTGTATCCAATTCCAGCCATAAATCACGTTTGGTAAATTCACGCTGAATCGTATATTTCTTCTCGTTGGCTTCTACCATCATGTCAAAACGATCTAGCACAAAATTGATTAGTTCATTGAAGTTTACGTATTCCAGTTGCAGTTCACTATTGCCGGAATCCATGCGGGAAAGATTTAGCAGATCATTAATCATCCGAATCATGCGATCCGTTTCTTCTAAAGTGACCTTTAAAAAGTTAGGAGCAATTTCAGGATTTTCCCACGCTCCTTCACTTAACGCCTCAATGTAGCTGCGCATGCTGGTTAACGGCGTTCTTAATTCATGAGAAACGTTTGATACAAAATCTCGGCGTTCTCGTTCATTTTTTTCTTGCTCGGTAACATCATGCAGGACGCATACAAGTCCGGTAATAAAGCCGGATTCACGCCGAATCATTGCAAAATCTACGCGAATAATCATCTGGTCTTCCTCAAGAGAGGACAAGGAACGATCGATTAAAATCTCTTCGGGTTCCTCCAGAAGCTTACGTAAGGTGTAATCTGCTTCAATGTCCAATAATTCCAGTAGTGACGTTCCGATCACATCTTCATCCTTTACATTCAATAAAGACAACGCCATTTCATTAATCGTAATGACTTTGCCGCGTCTATCCGTCGCAATGACGCCATCCGTCATATGAGCCAACACACTATCCAAACGATTTCGTTCTGCTTCCATCGTTTCTTGTGCTTCTTCGATACGCTCGGATAGCTGATTAAAGGTTTCCGCAAGCTGTCCCAGCTCGTCTTTTCCGTAAATCTGAACCTTGCCGGTATAATCCCCTTTGGCAATGCGCAGGGCTTGTTCCTTCATTTCACCGATCGGTTGCGTAATTGAACGGGCAATCAATAAGGTAACAATGATCGAAATCGCTCCAGCAATTAAAGAAGCCGTGAAGAAAATTCTGGCGGTATCTGTAATTTCCTGATATTTGCCTTCAATGTCACTTTTAACATAAAGAACCCCGATGACTGTTTCGCCGGTCGGGGATTGAATAGGCTGAACATTGATATATACGCGTTTATCATTATCCATGGCAGGATATTTTTTCATGGTAAAATCATTTAGATCACGGTAATCATTCTTCTTGCTGACTGCTCCTTGCTTGTTCAAGTCGCTGGTTGCTCTCACAATTCCTTTGTCATCAACCACGCGAGCTTCAATTGTTTCCTCAGTAGAATAATCGCTTAATGTCTTTTTTAAGTCGGCATCAATTTCGGTGCTGTCCCGATCTTTCGCACTCAACTTTGTACTCAAGGTGTTAGCCAGCTGTTTTACTTGAGAATCGACGGTGTTTTTATAGTCGATAATCGTGGTGTTTTCCATTTCGCGAATAAAATAACCACCAATGATTTGTATGGTAATCAGTAACAGCAAAATAAAGGATAAAGCAATTTTAAAATTTACCGATTGAAAAAAGTGAACTTTTTTCTTCATAGATCACTACTCCTGTTCAGGATTTCTCAAATAGTAGCCCACTCCGCGGCGTGTAACGAGATATGTTGGATGGCTCGGACTGTCTTCAATTTTTTCTCTTAAGCGGCGAACAGTCACATCCACTGTACGGACATCGCCAAAATAATCATAGCCCCAGACTGTCTGTAATAAATGCTCCCGCGTCATTACTTGACCGATATGTTTTGCCAAGTAGTAGAGTAATTCAAATTCACGATGCGTCAACTCAATTTTACTGCCGCGTTTTGATACCATATACGCATCTGGATGAATCGTCAAATCACCGATCGTTAGTTCTGTCTGCGCACTCGCTTCAGCTTCTTTGACACTTGAAGCCCCGCGGCGCAGGTTAGCTTTGACTCTGGCAACTAATTCCCGATTCGAAAAGGGCTTTGTCACATAATCGTCTGCGCCGAGTTCAAGTCCTAAAACCTTATCAATTTCTGAGTCTTTCGCCGTTACCATAATAATTGGCATATCATAGGTTTTGCGGACTTCTCTGGCCACTTCCAAACCGTCTTTTTTGGGCAACATTAAATCGAGGATAATTAAGTCTGGCTCTACCTCTTTCACTTGCTCAACCGCTTCTTCGCCGTCATAAGCAGTAAAAACTTCATAGCCTTCCTTTGTAAGATTATATTTTACAATTTCTGAAATTGGCTTTTCATCATCTACAACTAGAATTTTTTTCATATAAGAAACTCCTCTTTTTCTTTATTTATCCATATTCTCCCTTATTATACCTCATTTTGTCCACTGTTTCATCTTTAACCCAAAAGCATTACACTTTTTTAGGATTCTTGATTTACCCTCACTGTTCTTTTTCAAGTTGTTCATACAAATAAATTTTATTATCTAAAAGTTCTAAATGATTTTTTACTTTTTCAAATTCCATAACAATCGTTTCACGAAGCTCAAGTAATAATTGCTTTCGTGCAGTAAAAGCAAAATTGACTGGTATGAGTCCGGTTCAATACCGAATTCATACCAGCCGAATAACAGATTAATCTACGTACAACTTTTAGGGCGCACCTCAAGTTTTGACTCGATCTCTTTACGTTTCTTTAATCTAATAACTGAATCCCAATCCCCAGCAGACCCGGTCCTGTGTGCACTACGAGTGCTGGACTAATCGTGCCAAAATAAATCTTCTCAGCTTGAGGAAAATGTTCTTTTAACTTAGCAAAAAAAGCTTCTGCTTCTTCCAGCGCTTGTCCATGTGCAACAGCTAATGAAAATTTTTGATGTTCACCAATAAAGTTTTTGACGATTTCAAAGGTTTTTTCTAAGCTTTTTTTACGTCCGCGCGCTTTAGCAACGGTATGATAAATCCCTTCGTCATTGCACGAGATAATCGGATTTAATTTTAAGGCATTCCCCAAAATTGAAGCCACTAAACCAATACGGCCGCCTTTTTGCAAGTATTCTAAAGTGGCAACGTTGAAAAATACCTTGGCCTTCGCAACATTTCTGGATAACTGCTCTTTTAGTTCTTCCCAAGGGACACCCGCTTCAACTAGCTTTGCTGCTTCAATGGCCTGCAGTCCGCTGCCGATGCCAATATTTTTAGTATCTAGTACAAACGTATCCAAGTCTGTGAATTCTTCAGCAATCAAACGAACCACGTTAAAAGTTCCGCTTAATCCGCTGGAAATAGTAACGGCTATTACCTTCTCATAACCATCTTGTTTGATTTGCTCAAAAATTCTAGTAATCGTTTCACCATCCGGTAAAGATGTACTTGGAACTTCTTCTGACAACCGTTCATAAACTTCTTCCGGCGTAATATCCACCTTATCCGTATAAATCCGGTCTTTATAGATAATCTGTAAGGGAATCATATACATGCCATATTGTTCAATTAATTCATTTGGAACATCCGTTCCTGAATCTACTAAAAGTGCAATCTTTGCCTTATTCATTTATTTGCTCTCCATTTTCTTCTAAATATTTTTGTTCCAATTCAATCACTTTTTCTACAAACAGCTTTGTTGCAAAAGATATCGTGGCGCCTCTAACAGCCATATAAGCAATAGGAATCGGCTGATCAAATGTTGCAACCGGCTCAGTTTCCAATGCTTGAGCAACGACGACAGCCAACGCCGCTTCTTGTTCATCGCAAAACAAGTTATAAGCTTCACGGATGCCTACTGCTGCACCTTGGAATAAAATGCCTTGTTTAATTTCCGGAATGGTCAATACTTGCTTCAATAAAGTGATGGCAATTAAAAAAGCTAAATGTTTTTGATTGTAACGCTTTTTTTTTGGTGCAGGAATCAAATCAAGCTTTACATAATTGTTTACCATTGAAGAAGTGAGCAAAGTATGCTTTTCTTTTGGAATAATAGGAGATAGATATCGCTCCACTAAGGTAATTACCTGATCCATATACAACTCGATTTCAGGCAGCTCATGCCATCTTGGCAAATGAACATCAACTAGTTCTGTTCCCCAGCTTTTTAAAGAGGCTTTTATTTCGTCCATATTGCTCCTCCTTCTTTTTACAAAAACAGTTTAACACTTTTATCAAAATTATACAAACTAGTTTTAGTAACTAGATAGAACGAAAAAAAGAGAGCGAATAAATGGCGGAAGCAAAAGCAACTCTAGCTACGCGTCGATCGCATCAATCTCTATGTGCTAAAGCACTAAGAATTGAAGGCCTTCGGAAATAAGCCGAAATTGCTGACAACCACGAAGAGCAAAGCGATTCGATGTTTGACAGTACCTACTTGGTGCGGTTGTCTACGAAGATCGTAGTGATTCGATGATGAACATACCTTCTCTTGGTTCTCGGAGTTAAACGCTTGTCCTAGCCACTTGCAGACTGTAGACGAAATCTGAACGCCATGATTAACATCATGACGTCTTGTAAGCAGTATATTATTCTTTATTTAGTTGAACTTCATATCTATCTAAACAATATAGTTTTTTGAAATTCTGGACTACATTTATTTCAACTAAGAAGATTTAGCGATAACCCGAAAAAAACTCTAGAGAATCATATATCTCTAGAGTTCAATTAAATATTATGCTCAGACAAAAATGAGTAGCTAGTAACCTCTACATGCCATTCTTAACCGTCAGAAAGTTGCTAACCATCGTTTTCCCTGGATTCAAGAAATCCTACTGTTAATACTTCTATATTCCATAATGAACTAAAACTTTCTCTTCTTTTAAAGCTTCATCACATAAATGAATTACACTGTTGAATTCTTCAAGTACTATTTGCTTCTTAAATAGTTTCTCTGGCTCCATTGAATTTGCTAATTTAAATTCTTCAGTAGCATGTTCAAAAATTGAAACCCAACCTGTCAGTATTGATTTAAACGTTACAAGTGAGTCACTATAAAAAAATGTGCCACCATAATAGTTTAAACCAACTTGCAGGTTATCTATTGAATTCCAAGCAGCTTTAATCCAGTTTAATGTATCGATTGTATATAAGATAATGTCATCATCAACTGTTACTGTTTCCGTGAATTTGATCTCTTCAAAAGATAAATCTGCTTTATAAGGAACCACTTTAAAATCATGTTTTGGCATATTCTTTCCGCTAATTGATTAAACAGGCTCAGTCCGAAATGAAATAGCCTGTAGCTTCTTCAAATTGTTCCAAATCTTCATTGAGCCATAAACCATCTTTTTCCCTGAATATATGAAATCTTATTGTTAAAAGCTCATCGTCAAAACTGAAATAAGAGACAATTTTTTTAGAAATCCTATTACTTAAATTCTTTATAAAACTTTTTCCAAGCAGATATTGGCTTTCTTTAGAAATATTTCTATCATCAATATAATCAATTATTCTTAATTCATTATTCGAAGCTTCGTACCCCGTTTTATCGCCATACATTTTAATTACTTCTGTGAATTGTTCTTTATCTAATACGATTTCCTCATCATCAACTATTAATATGCAATCAAAAATACTTTGAATTTTTATATTGAAAAATTGATCTAATTTATTCAGTGAAAAAGTAATATGATTATTTTCTGATAACTTAGCGTTTCTTGCAACCATATGCATTTTTGTATTTAATACTTCTTTCATTCTCCAAGCACGTCCAATCCTTTTCTTATTCCATTTATAATGTTTTTATCTTTTAATTTTTTTTGAATTTTAGGTGGTGCAGGAACTCTTGTTTTAGGATCTACAAAAGTTCCTGATTCAATGTCAAATCTCCACTTTTTATTATTTGGTTCATGATAATGGACTTCTCCTGGACGTTTGCCTGGGTTAGGATTTTCAACATCAATTCTTTCTGTCTTACCATTTTTCCAGGTTGTCTTACTGGTTGTTTGAGTGCCGTTTTCACCAACCATATGGTTCATATTACCAAGATATCCCTTACCTAAACTATCCCAAGCACTCCTTAATACACCTGCACCATGTCCGGATAATGCCAAGCCACTTGTGTTTATAGCTGGAATAGTAGCTGTACTTGCGCCACCGGTAACAGGTGCGCCGGCCAAACTGGCAGAAGTTCCGCCAAACATCCATAAAAAGCCGCCAACGTATTCGGCACCGCCTTGTGCCATAGAAACTAAATCCGCAATGAATTGCCCGGTCGCATAACCGCTTGTATCGGCCAAATGTGGATTCACTTGTCGTTCACCGAATAACTCATTCAAAATAGATTTTCCATTGTTATTCGCCCATTGGTCAATGAAACCCGATCCCAGACCTCTTAAACTGTCAATATCACGTTTTTGGATTAAGCCCTGTACTTGCCTGGTTCGTTCCGGATCAAATTCACCATTTACAAAAACACCAATTAAATTACCAGCTTCATCAAATTGATAACCGATTTGTTCGTTTTCTTCCTTAAATTTTTTGATTTTCGCATCTATCTTTTTCTGTCGTTTATCCCAGGCTTTAGTAATTGGTTTTGTCCATGATAAATTCATACGTCCAAGATCAAACGTACCAGAAGAAGCGTTCCAAGCCGCTCCTTTTTCTACTTCAGCCAGACCTGCATCTAGGTTGGCCAGTTGTGCTTCAAATTCAGCAAACAGTCCCGGAGAGCTGGCATGAAAAGCATACAACCGTTGTAGCTTTTCTTCACTCTCCCTTATCGCTGCTTGCACATGCATGTACCGTTGTTCTAAAAATGGATTCGGTTCTTTTTCTCGATCCAATCGTTGTGCCATGTTCTGCAGCGTTAGTTGTCCTTGATTAATTACTGCTTTTAGCTGATCCTCAATGACATCGCATGTGTCCACTTGCGATTGAAATTCCGCTGGAAACTTGCTATGCGCTTCAATCAATGCTTCACAAACCAGAATAAAGCTACTGGCCAATGAAGGATAAACAGCTGAAAAGTATCGCTTAGCAGAATCATAGGTTTTACCGGATAAAGGCGCACTCATAAAATGACTGACACTATCTTTTAATGTACCACAAAACTGGATATATTCATTCGCCATTTTCTTTGCAGCGGCACTTTGGCTATTTACTTCACCAATAAAAAAATTTATGCTCATTGATCAGCACCTACTTCCGGATCCAGCAGCTTTCTTCTTTCCATATATAGCTGGTCTTCTTGCGTTATTAATGCCTTTTTTTGCGCTAGAAGTTCAGCTTGTCGCTCCTGAAGTCGTTGCTGCTGCTTTTGTTGTAAATAGCGTGATTCTGCTTCCAAGTTAGCAAATAAGTGCTGTTTTTCTGCTCCTTGGTTGGCTTGAAGAAGTTCCTGGTAAAAGTGCCGTTCTAAATTTTGAATCCTATTATACTCATACTCAGCTTCATCAAGCTTACGAATTTCTCTTTGATTGCTTTCTTGCGCTATTTCTAACTGCATTAACTCCATTTTGATTATTGCTTCTCTATCCACTTGCTTCATTAGAATTTTCCTCCTAAAGAGGAACTGCTAATGTTGAATTTTACTTTTTGATCCATCGCCGCAAATTCTTTGGCCACAGAATGAATCTTATTGCCATCACGAGCAATTGCATTGGCCAAGCGTTGTCCCCTGCTATGAACAGCTGTTATACTATTTTTTGCATTAGTATTACCAGAAACACTTGTCCTATTGGCGGTTGTAGCCGCAGCAGCCACGGAAGAAAAGCCACTTGCAGCTTTGTTCATCTGAGCTGATACACCACCGGCGACACTTAAACTACTGTTAATTTTCATACTACTCACCTTCTTTTTTTACAATAGTTTACCACAAAATGAATGATATTTTTTTAAAATAAATTAAAAACCTTAGGATATGCTATATATATTACGCATCCTTTTTAATATATCGGTAAAAAAATATTTTCTATGTACATTTGGGTAAAATTAAAATGAAAAGAAGGATGACCTAAACTTAAAGATACATCTACCATTGCATGAGAAGTAAATAAGCATTTAAGAATAGAATTTCACTAATAATATCCAACCCGGTTCCTATGTCCAGTCCAATAACGTAAATGTTTCTTTCTATTGTTTGATTAATACCTAGGTCTCTAATAACATACTTTTATCTAGGTCATAGAATTATGCACATCTTTCTACATTATCTGTTAAACAATATATTTTTTCTCGTTAGTATACATACTGCCCAAAATTAGTTTTGAAAATACTTTTTTATCACGTTTTCTCTGAGTTATCACTGAAACATAAGTGTTTTTCTACAAAACCATTATTTTTTACTCTTATTACTAACCTTTAATATATCCCCTCTTATCATTCTTGACCTATAATTCGCTGTTTTGAATTTGATCATTACCTAGCATTGTCGATCGTTCGTTTCTAAGTGTGTTTTACTTGGTAATTCTCACAATGCAATTGACAAAAATCAGCTATTTTCCCAATAAATAGTTCATAATTTATCCCGTACTGTAGACAAAGACGTTCAACACTCTATTTTCTGAATGTTGAACGTACTTGTCTACAGTTTTCTTCTTGAATGCTTATTCAATTATTTTAGCCAAAGTAAAGTGAACTATTTAAAAGTCACTAAATTCATCATCAAATCGTCGATCAAAGGGACCAAATCCAAATTTTCCTCTTCTAGGGTCCTTCGTTGGATCAAAATTGCCATATCCTCCTCGACCGCCGCGCTGAAAGCCGCCGCCAGGTCCACGTGAGTGACGGAAGTCTTTATGAAAATGCTCGTCTTCCGGTAGTTCCTCTTCCAAAGCCTGCAACAATTTATTTAGTACTTCTTTTAAAAAGACTTGTTCTTCTTCTGACAACACATCAAATAGCGTTTCTTCATCTTTTTGACTAGTATCTGCTGCTGCTCTGCCTGCTTCTGTCAAACGAATAACCATCACGCGACGATCGCTTTCAAGCGGTTCTCGAATAATATACTCTTTTTTTTCCAGTTTTCCCAACAACTCTCCTAGCGATTGAGGCCGCATGTCCAATAAATACGATAATTCTTTTTGAGTGGTTTCAGGCTTTAGCTTTAACAAATTCAACACGCGTCCTTGTCCTCTATGGGGATTGCCAAACGGACCATATTCTCTGCGACGTTTCATAAAATACCGATGCAACCGTCCTTGTAACCGTTGAAACTGTTCCATTAATGATTGTTCTTCCATAAAAAATTCCTCCATTGGTTTATTTAACAGGTACCTTACAAACTATTATAAAGGTACCTGATAATAATGTCAATCATTAACTATAAATTCTATTTACTTTTTCAAAAGGCGCCTAATCTCTTTACGCAAAAAAGCGACATTCAGTGTAAAAACACTTAAATGCCGCAGTCTTTCTTTATTACATTTTGACTTATAATTTCTTCAACGACCGTTTTCCCACTACAATCCCTACGAAAAAGAATAATTCAAGCAAAACAAAAAACAAAATAAAGCAATGCATAAAAAATTCTTCCGGTAATACATTAATAATCGGATCAGTAACTGGATCAAATAACCAATCATTATTGTTAAAAAAAAGTTTGTGGAAGGCAACAAAAAATTGATCAAAGCCGAGTGCCATTACGCCGGCAAAAAGAATCGGTATCATCATTCCCCATTCAAAAGGGCGAATCAAGCGCCAAAGACGATTGGTTTTCATCAGACGAAAGATGAAATAAATACTGGGAATAATTGTCACAAACAAAACGCCATAGCATAGTAGAAAAAGACGTTTCACCTCATAAAAGTGAAAGGCACCGCTGGCCGAAACTGGAAAGTCAGCCAATGTTAAGGTCTGATTAAAAGGATTATTCAAATAGCTCATCAGCTGTCCAAAGTTTTTCACCAAAGTAGCGCGATCCATAGCAACATAATCCAATAGATGCAGTTGATTGATATCCCAAAGATATAACGGCCGAAAATTGATTGTAATGGTAATAGTTAAGCTTAAAATAGTCAGGAACAAGCACAAAAAACCGACACGTTCTCCCCAAATCCATTTGTTTTTCATCTTAAAACGTCCATTCATCGAGAGAATCAACGATATGCGTCGGCTGTTTCGGTAAAGATGGTACCGCTTCTTTCGCTGTAAAGCCTGATAAAACAAGTAAAGTATCAATACCGTTTTGAAGGCCGGATTGAATATCCGTTTCATAATTATCACCGACCATTAATACTTCTTCTTTATTTTTTCCAAGTACCTTCAATGCTTCTTTCATGATAACTGCATTAGGTTTACCGATCATGATCGGCTTAACCTGTGTTGCAGTTTCCATTAAGGAAATAAAAGAACCGGCACCGGGAAGCAAACCGCGCTCGGTCGGAATACTTTTATCAGGATTCGTCCCAATAAACAGCGCACCCTTGCGAATAGCCAAAGCTGCCAGCGCCATTTTTTCATAGGTAACATCAGTATCTAAGCCGATGACTACATAATCAGGCTGCTGCTCATCCCAAACAAAGCCGGCAGAGAGGATCAAATCAATTAGACCTGATTCGCCGATGACAAAGACACGATTTCCTTTATTGGTTTCTTTCATGAAATCAATCGTTGCTAAGCTTGCTGTGTAAACGGCTTGATCAGAAACATGGATATCAAATTCATCCGCCAGACGTTTAGCTACAGCGGCAGGTGTTTTAGTTGTATTATTTGTCACGAATAAAAAGGGAAGATTTTGGGCTTGAAGCCTCTCTACAAAGCGTTTCCCTGCTGGTATGACTTCTTTTCCTAAATAAATAGTTCCATCTAAATCGATTAAATAGCCTTGATATTGCTTCACAGTTTATTACTCCTCACGTTGGCGAATCGTGAAAGAACGCCCTTTATTTTCAGTCTTCGGCTTTTTGTCTACCGTTTTTTTTGGTTCGTTGTCTTTACGGTTTTTAATTACTGGTTTTGGTTTATTGGTTATCGGCGCTCGTTTTTCATCAGTATGCGCCTGCTGACGATTTCCCGTCTTTTTGTGATTCTTTTTGCGGCGAGTTTGCTGCTTTTCACGCTTGCCGCCAATTCGTTCAATAACGAAATAAGCACAGCCAAAGTTACAATATTCGTATAAATAATCTTCCAGCGTATCAATTCTTTGATCAGGAGCAGCTTTGCGGTTTGTTTCATTAAAAAAGCCTTTTAGCCGAAGCTGATCGTAGCCCCAATCGCCCACAATATAATCATATTTTGAAAGAACATCACTAAAACGTTCCCCTAATCGTTCTGCATCAAATGCTTCCCGATGATTTTTTACTAAAAGATATTGACGATCGCCAATTGTTAAATGGCTATCATCTAAAACAGTGACAATTTCGCCCTTTTTCTTTTCTTTAACAGGCTCATCCTTTATTTCTTCTAAAACAGCGGTAATTTCTGCTGTTAAATCTGCTTCTTCTTTTTTAACCGGTTTGGTTGATTTCTGTGTTTTTTTTGTTTTTTCTGTCATTTTTTCACCGCCTACTGTTTTATTATACCTTGTTTTTATTGGATTGGGTAGTATGCGCTTAAATAGTCACTTACTACGGTACGGATAAATTCGGGAAAAATAAATTCTACAGCACCAGCCAATTCAATCGTCGGAAAAAATGGAATGAACATGAAATGATCCACTGTCGTAAACGTATAGCTCTTCACAGGATCAATCGGCTGACCTAGCCAAGTACCGCATTTTTTGATTCGATCGTAGGCAAGACCGTCATAATACAATTCCCCGAAAACCTTCCCGCGAAAGCCCATCCCATTAATTGAAAATTTTCGTAAAAAGTGCCGGTTTTTTTCCATTTCCTGTAACAAGCGTTGTAAATCTGCTCCGGACAAGGTCACTCGAATTAAATGCATCGGATGCGGTAAGGCTTCATGCAGCTGATCCTGATCAACAAGTCCTTCAGGGATATTCGTTAAAAATAAACCATTGTTCAAGATAGCAGCTTCTGTTCGACCCTTTTCCTCTAAGGCCTTTAACGCAGTGATCATCAACGGATGCTCGTCATTCAGATCAACCGCTAAATCATAAGGCAGCCGCGCTATTTTTTTGGCCTGCAGCAATTGATGGCCTGATGTAAGGTAGCTTTGAATTTCTGCAGCATCCTGCTCTAATTCAGGTAAGCTGCTGGTTGCGGTCACTGTTGCTTCACTATGCCGCAGCTGACCATTCGCCACTTGTAAATGAACCTCACCCACGTAATAGCCAAATTTTCCAGCAGCAGCCAGCTGGGTTTGATTCACCTTTTCTCCGTGTTGGAATAAATGATGAGTATGAGAGCCCAGCAGCACATTGATTTCAGGATAATCGTTGGCAATTTTAAGGTCTGTATCGATCCCTAAATGACTTAATAAAACTAAAATGTCACATTTAGGACGTACCTCTTGGATCAGTTGCGGCAAGCATTGATCCACCGACCGAATATCCCAGCCGTTTGGTCGATAGGTCAGCGGAAATGGAGCAGTCAAAGCCAGCAAGCCAACTGTGGTTTCTTTCGTTTCAATAATTTTATAAGGCAGTGCCCAATTGGGGGAATCACCTGTCTCAAGATCAAATAAATTTCCTAAAAGCACATCGAAATTCCGTTTATCATATAAATGATTCAGCTGCTCTTTGGAATTACCTACGCCTTCATTGTTGCCGATTGTGGCTGCGTCATACCCAATTTCATTCATCAATGCAACATTCGCCTGCCCATCAGTGGCTTCTGTCAGTGGATGCCAGCGATCCACAAAATCACCTAAATCAACGGTTATGACGGTTTTATTTTCTTGTGTGTATTGTTGTTTTTGGTTTTTTAAGTAGCGCCTTATCTTTGGCCAGTTCTCTAAATGCGAGTGCAGGTCATTCGTATGAAGGATAACGATTTCTTCCATCCTCTTCCCTCCTCAATTCTCTCTTTAAGCAACGCTTAGCGCTCTGCTGAAAAGCCGTTTTTATGATTTAAATAGTATGTTTATTATAGCACATTGCTTTTAATCAACCGGCGCTTTACTCATTTATTTGACTATAAACAAGTGAGATGCCCTTCACTTTTTAAGTAAAGGACACCTCACTTGTTTATTCTATCGGATCTGGAGGGATACGAATGAATAATTATTGCTTGTCGTCACTGTCTTTGCCGCGATATTTTTCTAAATATTGTTCACGAGTCATGACATCATCAACGGTCATGTTGAATTCTACCAATTCTAAACCAGTCATATGCCCAATAGCTTCTTTGGCTTTTTGAACGGACTGCTCAAACACTCGTGTAACATCCACATCGTATTTGCAAATTACAGAAACATCAACAGCGGCTTGTTTGGTACCGACTTCGACATTGATGCCTTTCGTAATATCTTCGTTATCTCTGAAACGATCGGCAAAGTCGGTAAAGACATTCCCGCTTAAGCCTAAAATGCCGTCTACTTCAGAGATGGCAATACCTACGATTTTTTTCAATACAACATCATCAAAGGTCAATTTTGCTTTTAATCCTGCTCCATTGTTTTGTACTTCTTCTGCCATAACTATCTACCCCTTTACAAAAATAATTAATTGCCTAGAATTGCTCGAACGGAATCCAATAAAGAATAAATATCTAAATCTTCATCGCGCATTTTGCCGATGATATAGCCTATTGCTGCAAAAATAAGTAATACGATTGTTTTCCAAAAGCCGATCGATATAAATAGTAACGCCAGCAGGAAAAATAAAGAAGTCCAAATAATCCGGAAGCGGTACGGTTTAAGATTGTTTAGCCATTGCTTTTTATCTGAATTCATTGCTGCCACCTCCTACACTACTCGTGATCTGTTACTGCTTTGCATTGATTCTTCTTCGCTTAAATGAACTGCAACGTGAGACTCAACCGTTTCTAAAGCGTCGGCAAGTGCCAGCTGAATTTGCTCCTTCACATCTTCGGCAATCGGCTGAAAACGTTCTTTACTACGGACACCGACCTTTAAATCAACATAGACGCTTTGCGGTTTTATTTTAATCTTTAATTTGGTTTTATCTGGATGAATCGTTTTGGCATACGTATCTTCCACAATTTTTCTAATGGTACTTTTCGGGATTTCAATACGATTTTTACCGTCTTTGTAAATCAAACGATTTCTTTGTCCAGAAACAGATAAAGCAACCACTAATAAAATAACCAACAAGCTACCTAAAATGAGCAAGGTGCCTTCAAAGAAGTAAAACAGCCACGGATAATCAAATAACAGCTGATCTACGGTCATAGAAACCCCGGGTATCTCAATTAATTGACTCAGTAAGCCCAATGTTCCTAAAAAAAGCACCAAAATCACTAATGCTAAAATAACCTTCGCAAATCGTTTCATTTGCTTCCCTCCCTCTAACTTAATCTTGTACCTTAATTAAATTGTAACGCCTACAAAAAAGTATTACAAAAGATACGAATCATTTTTTTCATTTAAAAGCAAAAACTGCTTATCCGCCATCTACAAATGCTGTAGTGACAGATAAACAGTTATTTTACTCGTCCAAATATTCTTCTTTGGAAAATTTAGTATCTTCATATTCCCCGCTGTCACCATAAAAATGGTTATAGCGCTGCTTGAATTTCCGGAAAAGATACGTGACTAAGACTTTAGCAATGGCATAAATCGGGATACCGAAAATCAGCCCAAACATGCCTAATAGGTCGCCCATTACAAGCAACACAATGACAATCGTCAACGGATGAACAACTAAGCGTTTTCCCATTACTTGCGGTGCAATCAAATGACCATTTAACATCTGCACAATCATCCAGACAATCGTCATTTTAATAAACATGCCAAACGAAACCATCAAAGCAACAATCGCCGCCGGAATAAAGGCAATCACCGGACCAATATAAGGAATAACCGCAGTCACACCAACGATAATCGATAATGTGCCAGAGTATGGTACTTTAATCAGCCAAAAGCCAATAAAGGTTAAAATACCAATAGCAATGGATACCAAAATTTGTCCCTTTAAATAGGCTCCTACCTGACTACTCATCGTCGCTCCGATCTCCTTAGCATCTTGTCTAAACCGCGGCGGAATAATACTTAACACGAAAGCAAAAAACTTCTGGTCATCCTTTAATAAAAAGAAAGTAATAATCGGCGCTGTCACCATCACCAAGGCAAAGCCTGTCAAGGTGGAAAAGACAGTGGATGCTCCTTCGACTGCTTTACTTAGATAGCTGCCGATGCCATCAGAAATATGATCAAACCATTTTTGAATATTGCTTAATGTATTGGCCAATGGTTTTTCCAAAGCCGAATTATGGAAAAGATCGCTCACCATTTTGTTCAAATCATCCATATATTGCGGAAAGCTTTGAATCAAGCCCTCCACCTGTTTTTGTAAAATTGGTACAACTAATACGATTCCTACCGCAATCAAAGCAATCAAGACAATAAAAATAGCTGAAACGCCGTAAATTCTTTTTACTTTGTGCTTTTCCAGCCAATTGACCAGCGGATTAAATAAATAATATAAAATCATTGCTAAAATAACTGGTCCAATAATTGTTTTAAAGACAACTCCGATCGGTTCAAAGATAAAGCCAACTTGGTGGAAAATAAAAATAACCACGCCCAGCAGCGTCAATGCCACTAGCGTGAACAACAAATTTCTGCCCCCAAGAAACCGAATCCAACGAGTTTCGTGCTCTTTATTCATTTTTGATACCTCCTTACTCTATTGATTTCATTGTATCTAAAAAAGCTGCTTCTGTAAAAAATAGTGTTTTTTTATATAAAAAAGCGTGCCGAAAAAGTTGCCGGCACACTATTTCTATCAACTATTAATTATTTTTACGTCCTTTACGCTGTGTTGCTTCCATAATAACCGGGAGAATCACCGGACGACGTTTGGTTTGTTCAAATAAATAACGGCTTAGCTGCTCACGAATGTCCTGCTTTAGCTTGCTCCATTCGAAATCACTGCTTTCAAGATGCTTCAACACGATCTCCGTAACAATATTGCTGCTTTCCTTCATTAGATCCTTGCTTGTTTTCACATAGACAAAGCCTCTTGACGTAATTTTTGCAGGCGAAACAATTCGTTTTTCACGACGATTAATTGTCACTACGGCAACAAAAATCCCATCTTCAGATAAGATTCTGCGGTCACGTAACACTATATTGCCGATATCACCCACACCGATCCCGTCAATCATAATATTGTCAGCCGTTGTGCTACCAGCAACCGTCATTTTCTTCTTACTATACTCTAGAATATCGCCGCGTCCTGTAATGAAAATATTCTTATAAGCAATGCCTAACTCATGGGCTAAATCAGCATGAGCCGCTAACTGGCGATATTCGCCCTGCACTGGAATAAAATACTTTGGCTTCATCAGGTTCAGCATCAGCTGTAGATCATTAGGATTCGCATGACCGGAAACGCGCATGTTGTCAGAGATTTGTTTGACTACACCACCTGCCCGGTACACGATATCTTCTGTTTTGGCAACAGCAGTTTCCATTGCCGTGGTTGGAGTTGTCGTAATATAAACCAAATCGCCTTCTTGAATTTTTACTACGCGATGTGTGCGATTTGCCATTTTTTGTAAAGATTTAATCGGCTCACCCATCGTTCCGGTTTCTAAAATCACCAATTGATCCCCTTGATATTTTTTCATGTCTTTGACAGGAATAATCAAGTCTTCACTTGGTAATTTTAATTTGTCCAATTTGATGGCTGTATTAATAATACGTTGGAAATCCTGACCAGTTAAAACAATTTTGCGGTCAGAACGATGTGCTGCATCCAGCACTTGCTGAACTCTTTGCAAATTGCTGGCAACACAAGCCACAATGATGCGACCTTCCCAATAACGAATCGTATCAAAAACTTCGTCGGCAATCTGTAATTCAGAAACCACTTGCGCTGGATTTTCCGCATTTGAAGAGTCGCTTAATAAAGCCAATACGCCTTCGTTACCGATCTCAGCCAAACGACCAAAATCAGTCTGATACATCGGAATCGCACTTTGGTCAAACTTAAAGTCCCCGGTATAAACAATTGAGCCTTCCTTGGTTTTCAAACTAATCCCGATAGAATCCGGAATCGAATGCGTCGTACGGAAAAAACTGATCGTTGCATTCGCAAAATCAATCTCTGTGTGCGCATCCACCACATGAAAATCATCGAAATCCTTAGAGTCTGCATGATCGCCGACAGTTAATTTTGCCAGCTCAATCGTTAAAGCTGTACCGAAAACCGGTACATGAACTTTGGCCAATAAATAGGGTAACGCTCCGATAGCATCCGCATGACCATGTGTCAGGAAAATTCCTGCTACTCGATCAATGTTTTCTTCCAAATACGTAAAATCCGGAATGACCACATCAATACCTAATAATTCATTTTCTGGATATTTTAATCCACAATCCAGTACAAAAATTTCATCTTCCACTTCTGCGATGTACATATTCTTACCATTTTCACGAACGCCGCCTAATGGAACGATTTTTATTGTACTCACTTACTTCACCTCTCTATATTCTCATCATCAGATCAAAGATCTAATATGCTTAAAATTTTCGCTTTTTCTTCAGGTGTACAAGGTACAAGAGGTAAACGTAAACCACCGACAGCAATGCCCAGCTGATTCAAACCGGCTTTTACAGGCGCCGGTGAAGGTACTGAAAACAGACTGTTCATTTTAGGCAGTAATTGGCGCTGAATAGCCGCCGCTTTTTTCACATCGCCTTGCTCCAAGGATTGGAACATCTCATACATTTGTGTACCAAAAAGATGACTGGCGACTGAAATAACCCCTTGTCCGCCTAAAGCTTTCGTTGTAAAAGCTAACGGATCATCTCCAGTATACACTAAAAAGTCTTTTGGCGCCTTTTCTATCAACTCAGTCAGCTCATCAAGACCGGAACATTCCTTAATTGCAATGATATTTTCCAATTCAGCTAAGCGTAAAGCCGTTGCTACATCAAGGCTCGCTACAGTTCTGCCAGGAACATTGTATAAAATAATCGGCAGATCACTCGCTTCTGCGATGGCTTTAAAATGCTGATATAAGCCTTCTTGATTGGGTTTGTTATAATAAGGAACCACTGCCAGCCCCGCGTCAATGCCACGAATAGCTGAAATCTCTTTTACAAATTCCACAGAATCACGCGTATCATTTGTTCCAACGCCGCAAATGATCGGTACTCGTCCGTCGACTAACCGAATCACTTCGTTAAATAATTCAATTTCCTCGTCATGAGTTAACGTAGGCGACTCGCCCGTCGTTCCCGCTAAAATAATGCCTTCTGTATGATTATCCAGCAAATGCTTCACTAATTGAGGCAGCTTGGCAAAATCAATTGCGCCACTTTCATCAAAAGGTGTCACCATTGCCGTAATGATCGTTGCATTTTTTAAATCCATACATACCTACCTCCAGTTTTTTATACTCTTACTAAGTCCATGTCATGCAAGGTTTCAGCGATTTGAACAGAATTCCATGCTGCACCTTTCAACAAATTATCGGAAACAACCCACAGATGATATCCATTTGTAATATCCAGATCCTGACGAATCCGTCCCACAAAGGTTTCCTTTCTGCCAATACTGTTTAAAGCCTGCGGATAAAGCTGCTGGCTCGGATCATCCTGTAAAACCGCTCCCGATGCTGCTGCGATTAACTCTTTGATCTTGGCAACATCTGCTCCAGCTTCCTTGACTTCAATATAGACAGATTCTGAATGACCGGAAAGAACTGGAATTCGCACACAAGTTGCTGAAACCTTAATTGAATCATCTTCCATGATTTTTTTCGTTTCATTAACCATTTTCCATTCTTCATACGTATAATCATCTTTTGAAAATACGTCAATCTGAGGCAAAGCATTAAACGCAATCGGAAAATGCTTTTCATCTGAGCCGCAAGGTAAAATATCTGCCTGCAGTTCTTCTGCCGGTGTTCCGTTAATATAGGCAGTCGCTTGTGTTTTTAATTCCTCGATTGCTTTGATGCCTGCGCCGCTGACTGCTTGATAGGTAGACACAAGAACACGTTCTAAGCCATAGACCTTGCGGATTGGTTCAAGCGCCACCATCATTTGAATGGTAGAGCAATTAGGATTAGCAATAATTCCCTGATGCTGCTTCAACGCATGAGGATTCACTTCCGGAACAACCAGCGGTACATTCGGATCCATTCTAAAATGACTTGTATTGTCAATAACCACTGCACCGCGTTTGACAGCTTCCGGGGCAAACTTGGCTGAAATACTGCCGCCCGCACTAAATAAAGCGATGTCCACATCTTCAAAAGATTCCGGCACAAGCTCTTCAATTGTAAGTGTTTGTTGTTTAAATGTCAGTTCTTTTCCCGCAGAACGTTTAGAGGCCAAAAGCTTCACTTGATTTAAAGGGAGTGTCGTTGCTTCCAGCATCTCAATCATTTTTGTGCCCACTGCACCTGTCGCGCCTACCACGGCAACATTATACTTTTTCATACTTATGTTCTCCTCTCATCTTCCTGAAGAAAGTTGCTTTTTCTATTTTACCATAGTATTGATTATTACTACATAGGAAGTAAAATGATTTTTTAGGTTTTTCCTTTATTAGAAACGAAAATGACGTATGCTAAAAACAAGTTTCGACATTCATTCTCTCACAATCTAGGCTAAGCTTCTCCATAATATTCCGCAAAATAAAAGCAGCCAACTTTTTTTACCTGATAGCTGACTAATGCTGCCTTGGTTTCTGTCTCAATTGGTGCCGGCGTTACCAGATAACAGGAGCCCTGCGCTCTTTTTATGTCCGCTTGCCAACTAGTTTTAAAAAAGCCAGCTGAAAAAAGCGTCGTACGAACGGCAGCCTGCGGATTTCTATGCAGGTACCAAAATCCTACCACACAGAAAATACTGATAAGTGCCACATATTTGCTTCTTCTTTTCATTTCGCGCCTTTCTTTTTCTTTGTCTGTTAAAGTTAACTTATTATATAGTAATTCCTTGTTTTACTCAAACTACCTTTTTTAATAAAAAAACAGCCGTCTCGAAAAGACAGCTGTTTTGATATATTTACTATTATTTTTCTTTTAGTTTTCCTCTAAATTCTTCTATTGTTTGGTAGCCTTTAGCATTCATGATAGCCAGCAGCTCCTGATTGATTCGTTCAAAGGCTTTTGGGCCTTCCTGATGAAGCTGTGTCCCGATTTGCACTAAGGAAGCCCCACATAGAAAATATTCAAAAACATCTTTACCGGTAAGAATCCCGCCAGTCCCGATAATTTTAATCTCAGGCTTCAAGCGTTGTGCAAAGGCACGTACATTGGCCAGTGCAGTCGGCTTAACATATTCGCCGCCAATCCCGCCGAATCCGCCTTTCGGACGAATAACAACCTCTTCCTGCTCCACATCAATATACAAGCCATTGCCGATGCTGTTAATTGAATTAACATAAGCTAGTGGAAACTTATTCAAAATTGTTGCCATATCGTCAAAATGAGCCAAGTCGAAATATGGTGGTAATTTGACTCCCAATGGTTTCGTGAAAAAGCCGAAAACTTCCGTCAATAACTGCTCTGTTAGTTCAAAATCATAGGCAATTTGCGGTTTGCCAGGCAAATTAGGACAAGATAAATTAAATTCTGTCATTCCTGTATATTCGCTTGCCTGTACCTTTTTTAAAATAGCGAGGTTTTCAGCGTAATTCATACCAGCCACAGATAAAAAATGCAATTCTTCCGGAAAACGCCGTTGTCTATCGATCTGATAATCAAGATAATAATCAATCCCTAAATTCGGCAAGCCCATAGAATTAATACTGCCTAATGGTGTATCAAAATAGCGCGGTTCTTCATTGCCTTGGCGCGGTGCAAGTGTTGCGGTTTTAGTGATAAAGGCGCCTGCCTGCGAATCCGCCAGCTGATCTAATTCCTCTAGAGTCATACAATGAACGCCAGATGCATTCATTAAACCACTTGCTAATTTATGTCCAAAGATTTCTATTGTTGTGTCCAATAAGAAATTCCTCCTCTGCTGTCTACTTTTCCTTGGCACTCTATCTGCCAAGTAGCATTATAGCATACTTATGCCGACGCTTCGTTTGCATTTTGCTTTTAGTTGAACACGCTTATTTAATTGGTTTGATTCTTTTTATACTGGCTGTCATACTCATCCACTTCAATATAAATGTACATTTTTTTATACGGTAGCACTTGGCGAATGGTCTTTTCAATCGCATTAATCACATCATAAGCAACCGGTTCATAGGTAGCTGCTACGTCAATTTTACCGGCAATTAAAATCTCTTCAGGACCTAAATGAATGGTTTTTAAATCAATTAAGCGAGCAACCTCTTCCCGTTGAAAAGCCTGCTTAATTTTGGCTAAATCAGCAGCAGTCACACTTTCACCTACAATTAAGCTGTAAAATTCTCTTGCTAAAAAGATTGCCGCAAACATCAATAATAAACCGATCAACAAGCCGCTGACCGCATCGAATAATGCATTGCCCGTCACCATAGTAAGCAGCGTTCCCGCCAGCGCAAGCAGCAAGCCAATCACTGCACAAAAATCCTCAGTAAAAATAATTAAGATTTCACTATGGCGACTTTCCCGAAGAAAACGAGGGATCGAAAGCTTTTCAACGTTTAGTTCGCGAATTTCCTTTAACGCTACACGCAATGAAGTGCCTTCAACCACTAAGCCAAAAAGTAAAATACCGATCACCAGTCCAACATTTTCTACCTCATGAGCAGGATGCAGGATTTTTTCAATTGCTTCCATAACCCCTAATGCGCCACCGCCAAAAAACAACATTGTCGCCACAATGGTACTGAAAAAATACTTCGCCCGACCTTCACCAAACTGATGAAGCTCACTTTGTCCGCGGTTCGCTCGTTTATCCCCAAATAAAAGCAAAATCTGGTTGCCGCAATCTACTACACTATGAATACTTTCATTTAGCATAGCAGCACTACCACTAAAGGCGTAACCGACAAATTTACTGATAGCAACTAATATATTTGCTGCTAAGGCAGCAAGGACGGCAAACATACCGTTCATTTTCTTTTCTTCCATTATTAATCCTCCAAAATCCGTTTGACATGATTTGCCTTTCTTATTTTAGCACGCATAGACCAATAATAAAATTTAAAAAAAGACTAGGCTATAACCTCTATAAGTTATGTCCTAGCCATTCACAGTTTTCACTTGGTAAAGTCTTTTTTATTCAAATAAACAGCAGCGATAATGGCCAGCACCAATGCAAGACCAATCACCAGCAAAAAACCGACAGCTGAGCCTTCACCCGGTAAACCGCCCGTATTCATGCCCCAAATCCCCGCAATCAAAGCAGGAATAGAAATGACCAGCGCGGCGGAATCCAAATATTTCATTAAGTGATTCAAATTATTATCCATCATATCCGTAAACAAGCCACCTACCGTTTCAATTAAATCCCGATAGATATGCGAAAGCTTACTCGCCTGACGATTTTTAATTTGAATATCATAAATCAACTCCGGATCAGCCACTCGTTGAATAAATAGTTCATTTTGCCAAAGCTCTTGCATGGTTTCATGCTGATCATCTACCGTTCGCTGAATATAAATTATATTGCGTTCTAAATCAGCCAAGCGAAATAATTCTTCATTTTCCGTCGTTTTTCGCGCTGATTGATCCAACTCATCAATCACAGTTTTCAATGCTCTTAATTCAGCGACGTAATCTGAATAGATAAACAGCAAGCAAAACGCAACAATTTTCGCTGTATTGTTAATCTCTTTTTCTTCATACGCAATAATTCGCTGCACCAAATCAGACTGCCCGCTGGTGATCGTAATCAATATGTTTTCTGAAAGAACAAATGACACTGGTTGCAGCCGCTCTTCCACGTAGCCTTTTGCTTCCTTTTGTAAATCTAATACAATCAGTGAGAGAGCATCATTTAATACACGAGAATGCAAATATTCGAAACGGGAAACCTCTTCCGGATAATGAATGGCTTCAAAAATATCTTTTGGTAAATCAAACTGTTTTCTCAAAATAGCGATTTCTTGCTCCGAAGGACTTTCAACCAAGAGCCAATTGTAATTCTGCTCTTCTCCCTGCATAACGCCTCTTTCGGTAATTTTGTAATGGGTAATCATTGCTCCACTCCCTTTATGATTTTTCCGTTACTATTGCTGTTTTTGGTCTATTTTTTAAAAGGCTCAAATTAAGATAAATAATTAGTGGCACGCCGCCCAATACTAAAAACAGCTTCCCGATAATAAAAAGCCCAAAACAAAAGGCTACAGTAACCAGCCAATGAAGCACCAGTCTTTTACTATGATGTCCTGCATAAATAAAAGCCGTAAAAAAACGAACTGGCTGTTTAGAGCGGTTAGCTAAAACGGCCTGAACCATAAAAAGTGTACTACCAATAATCACCAGAAAAAGGCAAAATGCCCACACAAAGGCAGCCAACGTTCCGCTTGAATGACCAAAAAACCACAAATTTGCTAACGCTAAAACAAAATAAGCTGAGAAAAGCCCGTCTAATCTTTTTATGCCAAAAGGATCTTTGCGATATATCGTCCAAAAATCCTGCCAGACAGAAGGAGTGTTAAATTCCTCATATAAATAGCTGTCCACGAGCTGTACAACCGCTCGGGTAGCGCGCGCCACCGTTACCAAAGGCAGCGCTCCAAGCAGCCACAAACCGTTTAGCAAAATAATTCTGGGAAGCCACAAGGTTCCTTTATAAAGCCAATGATTCACTTTTTTAGCCATGCTCTCACCCTTTCGATCCACCCGTTAAATCCATTCCTTCAATAAAGTAGCGCTGTGCAAAAAAGAAGAGAAGAATCGTCGGCAAAAGAACTAACGTAGCACCAGCCATTAAATAATTCCATTGTGTGGTGGATTGATTTTGAAAAACCTGCAAACCAATTTGCAGCGTATATTTTTCTTGATCTTGAATGTAAAGTAACGGTCCTAAAAAATCATTCCAAGCGCCATTAAAAGAATTAATCGCAATTGTAATTAACGCAGGCTTGGTTAACGGAAGCATTAGGTGGCTCCAAATATATAAATGATTGGCACCATCAATTTCTGCTGCTTCGATCAGCTCGTCATTAATGGACAAATAAAATTGGCGCATCAGAAAAATATTAAAGGCATTACCGAAAAACGCCGGTACAATTAAAGGGAGATACGTGCCTACCCAGCCGATTTTAGAAAACAGTACATATTGAGGAATCATCGTTACAAATCCCGGTACCATCATCGTTGACAACACTAAAGCAAACATTAAGCGTTTGCCTGGAAAAGATAATTTTGCAAACCCATAAGCAATAAAGGAATTGGAAAGAACATTTCCTATTACTACTAAAACAGTAATAAACAGCGTATTTTTCACATACTGCCAAAAAGGAAACGCCTGAATCGCCTGCAAATAATTATCAAGATGAAAGGTTTCAGGAAAGAAGGTCGGTGGAAAACGAACAATTTCTTCCATCGGTTTTACCGAAGTGAACACCATCCAAAGCAGCGGTGTAATTAAAAGTACACTAACGACTGTCAACAACACATAGCTGATGATTTTTTTCATTCGATCCATCTTTTTCTGACTGCGAAATTGTTTGGTAGCAGGCGTTTGCTTGATTTTAGAGATAGGTTGAATCATTGCTTTTCGCCTCCTGCATAGTAAACCCATCTAGGGGCTAATTTCAAATTGATAAAGGTTAAAAGCATAACGATGAAAAACAAAATCATCGACATGGCCATGGCATACCCCATGTCAAAAGCAACAAAGGCTTTATTCCACATATGTAGATTATAAAACAGCAAGGAATTTGACGGCCCGCCTGTCCCATTTTTTGTCATCACATAGGCCTCTTGGAAAATTTGAAAAGAACCAATCGTTGACGTAATCACATCATAAAAAATAATCGGCGTAATTAACGGTAAAGTTATATTTTTAAAACGTTGCCAGGTGCCCGCACCATCAATCTCTGCAGATTCATAAAGTGCCGGCGAAACATTTTGTAAAGTGGCTAAATACAGCAGCATTGCCCCACCTGAACCCCAAACCTTCATTAAAATCAGCGCTGGTTTTGTCCAAGCCGGATCAAACAGCCAGGCTGGTCCTTTAATATGAAACCAGCTTAAAATCGTATTAATCAGTCCTGCTGAAGGCGATAATAATTGCATCCATAAAATATAAACAGCGACGCCCGACAACACAGCAGGTAAAAAGAAAACCGTCCGAAAGAATGAAATTCCCCGCAGTTTTTGATTCAGAATGACTGCTAAAAAAATACTAAACGCTGTCGTCAGCGGAACATTAAATAAAACAAAATAAGCGGTATTATACAATGACTTCCAAAACAACTGATCTTGAAAAAACATACGCTTAAAATTCGCCAAACCGATAAAGTTCATTTTTGACGTTAAGTTATAATCGGTAAAACTACCAACAAAAGAAAAAAGCATTGGCCCCAACATAAAAAAGATAAACCCCAAAAGAAAAGGGGCAATAAAAAAGTAGCCCCATAGCATTTCTTTCTTTTTGCGCATGGTTGTTTTTTTAACTTTCATACTTGTCCCCTTTCACTAACTCATTCTAGTTTTTATTTTCCTTCGTTTTGTTTCACTAAATCCGTCACTGCTTTTTGAGCATCTTCCAATGCTTCTTTTGGAGATTTGGTGCCCATCATGGCTTGATCCAACTGCTCTTTTACTAACGAATCATAATCCGGTGCCGTTAGTGGCACTGGTGTAATGACGGTATTCGGGAAGTTGTCATCCGCCATTTTATAAATCATTTGTCCTTTTTCAGACAAGTTTTTATTATCTACTAAATTTTCATTGGCCGTTTTATTGGCCATGATATCAAAGCTTTTTTCGCCGAATTTTTCCTGAACCTTTTCAGAGGTTAAATATTTCATAAATTCATAGGATTCTTTCGGATGCTCTGCGCCGTAAGGAACTTCCAGAACAAAACCGCCGCCCCATGACCAGTGCCCTGAGCCTTTTTCCTTTTCAGGTAAAGGCATCACACCAAAATCAAAATCCTCTGGTGCATTTTCCATTAGATTTGAATAATAATTAATATTTTGTGCTCTCATTGCAACGGTTCCTGATAAAAATGGATCAGAAACGCCAGAACCGAAATCCGCTTCTAAACGATTGATCGTGTCTTTGCCGTAGAATTTTTGCCACTTTTCAATCCATTCTAAGGCCTCTACTTTGTTCGGTGTATCAATTTTTACTTTGTCGTCTTTATCAAACCAGCTTACGCCGTTGTCAGCATTGAGCGCCCATACATCAATTCCTAGATTCCATAAAGGATAAAAACCAATTCGGCTAAAGTCAGTGCCTTTTTTTTGATCCAGCTTATGAGCTACTGTTTCTAATTCGTCCCAGGTCTGCGGCAAATTTTCTTCTGTAATGCCCGCATCCTTCAATAATTTTTTATTGTAAAAAATGACCTGAGTATCCGTATTAAACGGTAGTGCATAAGATTGGTCTTTGTATAAGGTTGTTTCCCATAATTGCGGATAAAACTGCTTACTCGTATCGTCATCAATATATTTTTCCAGTGAAGTTGCCTGTTGGGCTTCTGCTCGTTGTGCGACAGAGTTAATATCCTGTACAATGACATCCGGTGGATTTCCGGCTGTAATCGCTGACAATGATTTTGTCCAAATATCGCCCCATGGCTGATACGTATACTTCACTGTAATTTCATCTTGTGACTGATTGAAATCGTCAATAATGTCTTCAATTACCTCTTTGCGTGCCCCAGAGCCCCAAAATGACCAAAAATCTAGAGTCACACGCCCATTCTCCTCTTCTTTTGCCCCTGTTTTCTTATTGTCCTTACTACCACTACCACAAGCAGCAAGTACCAAAATCAGCGAGAAGAACACAAACAAAAATCCTATTTTCTTTTTCATATAATTAAATCCCTTCAGCTTTTTTCGTAAAGATTTGAGGAAAAGAGAGTGGTCAAAACTGTGAACAGCTCTGTTCCGCCCTCTTCTCCAAAATTAAGTGACTTTGTTTTATTTCATTGGCGGTGTGCCATGCATTGCTTGTGGTGCTGGTTTTAATTTTGGTGCCTCAGCTTCTGGTTCAGGTTTTGACACATAATTGTATTCGCCTTCTCCATCAAGCGCTTTGCCTTTTGCCCAAGAGCCTTCTTTACTATCTTCACCTTCGGATAAATTATAGAAATCATAAGCAATATCCAATTTTTCTTTATCACGTGGGAAGGTGCTCGGTACCAAAATAGACCCCTCTGCTTCTTCCAGCTCTTTAACTGCACAAGCCCAAAGATTTTGGTGATAGCTGTCGCGAGCTAATAATACTGAAAGTAAATCTTTCACTCCTCGGTCATCAATCATTTCATAAATTCTTGCTACTTGTAAACGTCCTTGTGATTCTGCATTTAAATTAGCTCTAAAGTCCGCTAATAAATTACCGCTAGCTACAATATAGCCACCGCTCCATGGATTGCCCATACTGTCAGCCGGTCTTGGTCCTAAGCCTGCGACAATCGCCTGCTGCGGATTCATCCCAGCAATCACAGCGGCAATTGTTGGGTCTTTCGCCATCGCTGCTTCTTGGTCTTCCACTGGTGCATCGTCTAGTAAACGTGCCACCATCGTTGCCAGCATTTCCACGTGGCCAATTTCTTCAGTTGCCACATCCATCAGCATATCCTTGTATTTTTCTTCTCCGCGGCAACTCCAGCCTTGGAACAAATACTGCATGGCGACACTCATTTCTCCGTATTGACCACCAAT
Organism: Enterococcus sp. UD-01; assembly: GCF_044909655.1. Taxonomy (NCBI): domain Bacteria; kingdom Bacillati; phylum Bacillota; class Bacilli; order Lactobacillales; family Enterococcaceae; genus Enterococcus; species Enterococcus sp. UD-01. The sequence goes on from NZ_JBIYEU010000007.1 coordinate 98,792, forward strand.
CAGTTCTTGCAAGTACTTAGCGATTAGCGGGTTGGGCTTTTCAGGTTTTGCTTCAAACTGTAATTCTTTTTTGTGATAAAACATACTACAATGCCTCCTCAGAATTTTTTTGATTGATCAATCTACTTTAGAGTTTCGCAGATTTTTTTCTTTCTTACAAATAAAACGATTATAAAATTTTCATAAACAAAAAATATGTATAGTGTTTATCTTTTAGCTTTATTTAATAAATAGTCAAATAAGGACTTACCGTGGATTGGCAAGTCCTTGTTATATTAATTATTTAAAATAAAAATAAATCTTTCAATACAATTATTTAAAATTCCTTTTCAACTAATGCTTCCAATTCTTTTTGATGAGACAATAGCAACTGCTTTATTTCTTTGATTGTTATTCTATTTATGCTAGTCTCTGAACGAATGATTTGTCCATCTTCAGCTAGAGCCTCTCCTTTAAGTAAAGTTCTATCGCTTAAGGCAACCACCACATCGGAGTCATCATACAATTCCAGTTGTTTCATCATTCCTTCCAAGTCCATACGTTCGAAAAAATTATACAATTCTTCAGCGGTCATTTCTTTTAAAGATAACGTTTTATCCTGTGAAACATTTTTTGAGAGAGGTACACTACTTACTTTTTTTGAATTAAGTTGTTTTTCATCTGCAGATACAGAAGATGCTGGTAAAGTATTAAAAGTCATCTTGTAAACTATTAAAATAATTGTTGATAAGACAAAAACTGTAAATAGTAGTTTTCTTTTCATAATAAATTAACTCCCTTTTAACTTTTATTAGTTATATAATAACATTTAGCACCCTTTTTCAAAAGTCTTTTTAACAATAAGTTAATAAAATCAATTTACTTACTCACCTCATTTATTCAAGTCTATTGACTTTTAAAAAGGGTTTGTTATAGTTAATAACGATGTTTACTTAAATTGAAGGAGTGAATTTACATGGCACGTGTTGAAAGTTTTGAATTAGACCACAATACAGTTAAAGCACCATATGTTCGTCTAGCCGGTACTGAAAAAAATGGCGATGTCTTAATTGAGAAATATGATTTACGTTTCTTACAGCCTAACGAAGATGAATTACCCACAGCTGCCGTTCATACATTGGAGCATTTATTAGCGGTCAACTTAAGAGATCATTTGGAAGGCATCATTGATATTTCACCAATGGGCTGCCGGACTGGTTTTTACATGATTATGTGGAATCAGCATTCGCCAAAAGAAATCCGTGACGCGTTAGTGAAGGTCTTGAATTTCATTGTAGAAACAGATTTTGTTCCTGCTGTTTCTGCCAAAGAATGTGGAAATTATAAAGATCATTCACTCTTTTCTGCACAAGAATATGCAAAAATCGTTTTAGAAAAAGGCATCAGCTTAGATCCTTTTGAACGCATCCTTTAATCAAAAAAACGAGAAACTGCTGCCAACAGTTTCTCGTTTTTTTATTTAACCCAAAGCAACATCTAAAATCATCATAATGATAAAGCCTAGCATAACACCAAACACAGCGAAATGTCGTTTACTGCTGGCGGTTTGTTGTGCTTCCGGAATTAATTCCTCGACCACAACGTAAATCATGGCTCCGGCCGCAAAAGCTAATGCATAGGGCAGCATGATGGTTACCTTCGTTACTAAAACCGCTCCTAAGATCCCTGCAATCGGTTCCACGATACCGGAGGCTTGACCATATAGAAACGCTTTTTTCCGGCTTAAGCTCTCCTGACGAAGTGGAATCGAAACTGCCGCACCTTCCGGAAAATTTTGGATGCCAATTCCTAAAGCTACTGATATGGCGGCCAGTACTGCTTTTTGAGGATCCTCTGCAGAATTGGCTGCGCCAAAAGCCACGCCAACTGCTAAGCCTTCCGGAATATTATGTAAGGTAATTGAAAAAACTAATAAAATCGTACGCTTTAAATGGCTGGGCAAGCCTTCCTTTTCATGATTTGGTCCAAAGTGCATATGCGGTAAGGTTTTATCAGCGATGTACAGAAACAATCCGCCGAGACCAAAGCCAAAACTTACCACAAGCCAAGCAATACTACCGTTTTCTTCTGCTTGTTTTATCGCCGGATCCAGCAAAGACCAAAAACTGGCCGCAATCATCACACCAGAAGCAAAGCCCAGCATCATATTTAAAATATCCCTTTTAATCTCTTTAAAGAAAAAAACTAAACCTGCACCTAACGCAGTCATCAAATAAGTAAAACCAGTTCCGACCAACGCCTGCTGCCAAGCTTCTAAAGATAAGAGCCAGTCACTAAACATCCATTTTCCTCTCCTTCGACAATCATTCTATAACAACTGTATCATATTCATGATTTTATGACTATATTAAACTTAAGAATGCTTTCATTTGGTTCAGCTGTTGGGAAAGAGTATACTTAAATTGAAAGCGAATAAAGAAACGGAGTGAGCCTAATGACAGAAACAATCAATGCAGGCATTGCAATGGTCAAAGTATTGGAAAGTTGGGGTGTGGACCACCTTTACGGGATTCCCGGCGGTTCCTTCAACTCAACGATGGATGCCTTATATCAGGAGCGTGAAACAATTAAATATATCCAAGTTCGGCATGAAGAAGTCGGAGCGCTGGCCGCTGCTGCTGATGCCAAATTAACGGGAAAAATCGGTGTGGCCTTTGGTTCAGCCGGTCCGGGAGCAACGCATTTAATTAACGGATTGTATGATGCGCAAATGGATCACGTCCCGGTTTTAGCTCTGCTGGGACAGGTAGCTTCGACTGCCATGAATTATAATTCTTTTCAAGAATTCAATGAAAATCCAATGTTTGCGGACGTCAGTGTTTATAACCGTACCGTTATGACTCCTGAAAGTCTGCCCCACATCGTTGATGAAGCAATTAAAGCTGCTTATCAATATAAAGGCGTGGCAGTAGTAACGATTCCGGTTGATTTTGGCACAAAGGATATTCCGCTGCAGGAAATTTCGACCGCTAAGAATCACCGGGTTGGTTTAGTCATGCCGGAATATGAAGACATAAAAAAAGCCGTTCCTCTAATTGAAGCTGCTGAAAAACCAGTGCTTTACATTGGACAAGGAACTCGCGGTGCTTGGCCGGAAATCAAAGCCTTTTCTGAACATTTCTCTATGCCGATAGTTGCCGCCGTTTTAGCCAAAGGAATTGTGCCCGATGCTTATGAAAATTTCCTTGGCTTTGCCGGACGTGTTGCGACTAAACCCGGCAACGAAGTGTTAGCGGAAACGGATCTCATTGTCTTTGCCGGCAGTGACTTTCCCTTTGCCGCAAACTTTTTCAATCCAACCGCTAAATTTATTCAAATTGATATTGATTCAGCCAAACTTGGCCGTCGTCACAAAACGGACGTCGCTATTTTAGGTGATGCTAAAGAAGCGTTGAAACGCATGGTTGATCTAGGTGAAGCCCGTCCTGCCGACAAGTGGCTTCATGCTAATCAGGTAAATAAAGAAAATTGGGTGAACTGGCTAAAAGGCTTTAACGAAAGGAAAGATCAACCTTTACGTCCCGAGCCTGTCTTTAAAGAAATTAAGCGGATTGCCGAAGAGGATGCGATTTTTGTCACAGATGTAGGTAATACAACCATTCATGCGATTCGTCTACTTGATTTAAACGGACACCAAAAGTTCACGACTTCTGGCTGGTTCGCTACGATGGGCAACGGAATTCCAGGCGGGATCGCCGCTCAGCTTAGCTATCCTAATCAGCAGGTCTTTACTTTAAGTGGAGATGGTGGCTTTGCAATGGTCATGCAGGATATCATCACACAAGTCAAATATCAGCTACCGATCATTAACGTTGTTTTTTCAAACGATTCTTTTGGCTTTATCGAAGCGGAGCAAGAGGATACGGAACAGAAAAAATTCGGTGTCTTTTTACAAGGAGCTGACTATGGAAAAGCAGGTGAGGCTTTGGGAGCTTTGGGCTTTACGATTACAGAATATCCGCAACTGGAGCCAGCCTTTACAGCAGCTAAAAAAAGCGAACGTCCAGTAGTCATTGACATTAAAATCCAAAACGCTAGACCTTTGCCAGTTGAAGAGCTGGTATTAGATCCGGAAAAATTCAGCGAAGCCGAAATTCAAGCCTTCAAAGAAAAATACGAAGTGCATGACATGCCGACTTTAAAAGAATTAATGACTTCTTCCTTACATTAAAAAACAAAAAACGAGCGGTCACTTGAATGTGACCGCTCATTTCTTGTTTCTATTTTTATTATTTATCGTCATGTTTTTGGAATTTTTCTTTGATATCTTCAAAGCCTTCTTTGATTTTGTCGCCTAATTTTTCAGCGCCTTCTTTGATATCATCACCGGCATCACGAGCTTTGCCTTTTGCATCACCGAAAGTTGATTGTGCTTTGCCTTCAAGCTCTTTACTTTTATCGTCCGTTACTTTTCCGTGTGCTTCTTTTGCTGTTCCTTCAACCTTATCTTTTGCATCATTGATGCGTCCGTCTAAATCTGCCATGTGAAATCCCTCCTAATAATTTTATATTACATAGAAAGCATATCACCATTTTTATACCGCTACAAATATTCCGCTTCTAAAAATTACTTCATCTGGCTCAACCACTTTTTCGCATCGTTCAATTCGTCCAGCGTTATTTGATGTCCTTGTTGACTTTTAAAAATAGAAACCCTAGCATCACGCTTTTTCAGTTGCTCAACCAGTTTATCTACTGAAGCTTTTGGAACAATCGGATCATTAGCACCAACTGATAGCCAGACCTGTTTGTCTTTTAATGAAAAATCTTGAGAATCCACTCCTAACGACATTGGATGAAACAAAATCGCCTGCCTCAAAGCCGCAGTTCTTTCCAATAACAAATGCGCAGCAATATTGGCACCGTTAGAGTAACCAACCATTACCCACTCACTAATCGGAATTGCTTTTTCCTGACTAATTTGCTGAATTTCCCGGAGCAAGCGATCCGTTTCCTGTTCCAAGCTCTCATAATCGAACTGATTTAAGCCGTTTCTTTTGAAAAAACGATTCATGCCTTCTTCCTGAACGGTACCGCGGAATGACAGCAAAGTGGCTTCTTCATCTAAATAACGTCCAATATCCATTAATGAAGTCTCATCGCCGCCTGTGCCGTGCAGTAAAATCAGCTTTTTACCTTTTTTTGAACCCTCTTGAAAAATAGAATGCATATTCTCACCTGTTTTCATCTTTTTAACTAACTTTTAGTAAGTGAAATTATCATAACATGTTCATTCTATTTTGTCTGTTTCTTTGCTTTGCTGCTAAACTTAGTCCATAAATACCGAACTAAAATAATCTTGCACAGTAAAACTAGTTTGATTCTTAATAAACTTGAATTATACTAAAAAGTAACAGATCAAAAAGGAGTATAACATGAAAAAACAGTTACTTAAATTATTAAATTATATTTTCTTTGTCGTCATTCTCTATACTTTATACGGAACATTTAAGAGTAAAATCTTAGATTTTGCTTCTTTGGGCTCATTAGTCTTTAAACTGTTCGTTTTCTTCGTAATAGTCAGCAGTATTTTTTGTTTATGGCGTTCCCCTCAATGGGTGCTTCAAAAATTAAAAGAAATATTTCTCTGGCTAAAAAACCATTATGATTCTCTTGCTAAGTGGATTTTTGTCTTAATAGTCATTCTTCAATTTTCTATTCTTTATTTTATCAGTGTACCCATTTCCTGGGATGTTGGTGGAATTCATAATGGGGTGGCTGAATTGGGGCAAACAACACTTGCCAGTGACTATTTATCAACCAATCCTAATAACAGCTTTTTCTTTTTTTTCATGCTGATGCTCAGCAAGTTAGGAAATTTAATTCACCCAACTATAGGAACTTCTTGGTTTTATTGGCAATCACTTAATATTATTTTTATGGATCTTGGTTTTATCTTTATCTATTTAGCTGGTAAAAATTTATTTAATGAGAAAGTTGGTTATCTTTCATTTTATTTAGCTATTTTTTCTTTGGGCTTGTCTCCATGGATTTTGGTTCCTTATACAGACACAATTATGTTGCCTATTATCAGTTCAATTTTTTATTTATTTTCTTATATTCGCAAACAAAAACAGCTTATTTTATTTCCCATATTAAGTATAATGACTGCTATTGCTTTTTTACTAAAACCTTCGTCTGTTGTTTTTCTGATTGCTTATTTAATCATTGTGTTCCTTGATCCCTTACAGACTTTTTCAAGAAAAAAAATACTTCCATTATTGACTGTTGTGCTTTGCTTTTTTCTTGTTTTCGCTGGAACATTAAAAGCATTTTCTTTTTTTGAAAGTAAACAAACGATTGTCATTATTGATAAGAATAAAGCCAAGCCGTGGCAGCATTTTGTTATGATGGGACTAAAAGGAACCGGTGGTTTTAATCAGGCCGATACCGATGCAACGAATGGATTTTCAACACAAGAAGAAAAAGTAGCCTATGCCAAAAAACAAATTATCAGTCGCTTAGAAAAATATGGTTTTATTGGTTACTTAAAATTTTTATCGCAAAAGCACCTTCTCAATACAAGCAGAGGCGATTTCAGTTGGGGACGCGATGGCACGCCACAAGTTGCACCAGCCTCAAAAAACCCGCTTACTCTTTTTTTGAGAGACTCCTATTATCAACAAGGAGAAAGAGTAAAAATGCTGAGATTATTCATGCATTTACTGTGGATCATCACCCTAATCGGTCTGCTTTTTACAATCCGAAAAAAAGATCGCTGGCTTAAATGTAGCCCACTCCTTTTCACCTTAAAATTAACAGTATTAGGCAGCTTTTTATATTTATTGCTTTTTGAAGGTGGACGATCGCGTTACTTAATTCAATATTTACCAGTCTTTTACCTGCTTTCGGCGAACGGTTGGTACTTACAATTCTTTCATAAAAGAAAGCAAGATCCCTCTTTATCACTCAAAAATAACAAATAAACAGACTGCAAATAATTGCAGTCTGTTAAAAACAATGTTTTGATTATTCCGCAGCGTTTGCGTCTTTGAGACCGTATTTTTTGTTGAAACGGTCCACACGTCCGTCTGCTTGTGTGAATTTTTGACGTCCAGTATAGAATGGATGAGAGTCGGATGTAACTTCGACACGGATCACAGGATATGTGTTGCCGTCTTCCCATTCAACTGTTTCTTCAGAATGTTTCGTAGAACCTGATAAGAATTTAAAACCAGTTGTTGAGTCCATAAATACGACTGGGTGATATTCTGGATGGATATCTTGTTTCATAGTCTTTTCGCTCCTTTGCCCTGATCCATTTGCTGCATCAGAGTTATTTTGTCGGTATACAACAGTAATATAATAGCATGATTTGATTATCGATGCAATTATCTTTTTAGATTTCTTTTTGGTTGTTTACTAAAAGAAACATCTTGAAAGTCTTCAAAGAATTTTTCGTTGCTCTTTGTTTTGCGTAAAAATTTGACAAATTGCTCTGTATATTCTAAAGAATCGCCTGTCATATGATTACGCAGCTTCCAAATTTCTTCCAGCTGAGTCGCTGACATCAGCAGGTCTTCTTTTCTGGTGCCTGATTTCTTAATATCAATCGCAGGGAAAATACGGCGTTCCGCTAAATCACGTGATAGGTGCAGCTCCATGTTGCCAGTTCCCTTGAATTCTTCGTAAATGACATCGTCCATCCGACTACCTGTATCAACCAAAGCTGTCGCTAAAATAGTTAAGCTGCCGCCCTCTTCAATATTTCTGGCCGCACCGAAAAAGCGCTTCGGCTTGAAAAAGGCTGCTGGATCAATCCCGCCGCTTAGCGTACGGCCGCTCGGTGGTACCACTAGGTTATAAGCACGCGCCAAACGCGTGATACTGTCCATTAAAATAACCACATCACGCTTGTCTTCAACCAAGCGCATCGCTCTTTCCAAAACCAATTCAGATACGCGAGTATGGTTTTGCGGCTGCTGGTCGAAGGTAGAAGACACAACATCACCTTTAACACTGCGTTCTAAATCCGTTACTTCTTCCGGACGTTCATCAATTAGCAGCAAAATTAATTCAACCTCGGGATGATTTTCTGTGATGCCATTAGCAATTTCTTTTAAAACACTTGTTTTACCGGCTTTTGGTGGAGCTACAATCAAGCCGCGCTGACCGAAGCCGACCGGTGCAAAAATATCAATCATGCGCGTAGCCAGACGACCAGGTGTCGTTTCCAAATTGATTTGTTTATCGGGGTAAAGCGGTGTTAAGGCTGGAAAATGCGGACGTTCTTTTGCTTCTTCCGGATCTTTGCCATTAACGCTTTCAACGTGCATCAAGCCATAATAACGTTCTGATTCTTTGGGCGGACGAGCCTTACCAGCTACCTTATCCCCATTACGCAGCCCAAAACGACGGATTTGAGAAGAAGAAATATAAATATCCTCTGCACTAGGTCCGTAATTAATTGGACGCAAAAAACCATAGCCGTCTTGAGAAACAATATCCAAAATCCCTTCCATGAAGAAGAAGCCCTGCTTTTCAGCCTGAGCCCGAATCACAGCTAAAGATAACTCTTTTTTATTCATTTGACTATAGTAAGGGATCTTGAATTCCTTTGCATAAGCATAAATGTCTTTCAACGTACTATTTTCAAGCTCGGCCATTGTTAAATAGTCGCTCATTTAGTCACCTCTGTTTCTTCTGTTTCGATCATTTCAATATCTGCGCCTAACGCAGTTAATTTTTCGATAATATGGTCATACCCGCGTAAGATGTATTCCACGTTGTAGATCGTTGTTGTCCCTTCAGCCATTAAACCCGCAGTCACTAAACACGCGCCTGCGCGAAGGTCAGAAGCAACCACTTCTGCACCGTGCAACTTAGCTGGACCGTTTAAAACAATCATATTTCCTTCAATCGAAGCATCGGCACCCATACGCACAAGCTCGGGAATATGTTTCGTCCGCTGTGTATAGATGCTGTCAATTACCTCACCTGTTCCTTTAGCCTTTAATAGTAATGGCGTAATCGGCTGTTGTAAATCCGTAGCAAAGCCCGGATAAGGATAGGTTTTAATGGTGGTCATTTTTAAGTCATGAGACGGATGAACTTCGATTGTATCTTCTTCAATAGTCATTTTTACGCCCATTTCCTGTAGCTTGGCAATGAAGCTTTCAAGGTGTTCAAAAATAACATTACGGACTTTAACACCTTCGCCGATAGCCGCGGCAAGAGCTAAATAAGTCCCTGCTTCAATACGATCGGGAATAATGGAATGACGACAGCCATGCAGCTTTTCCACGCCTTCAATCCGAATAATATCCGTACCGGCACCGCGAATGTTGGCACCCATATTATTTAATAAAGTAGCTACATCAATAATTTCAGGCTCACGAGCCGCATTTTCGATAACCGTTTTTCCTTTGGCCTTGACTGCCGCCAGCATGACATTAATGGTGGCGCCAATCGAAACCATGTCCATAAAGATTCTGGTTCCTTCAAGACCGTCTTCTGCTCTTAAATACATCGCGCCATGCTCATTCGTCACCGTAGCACCTAGCGCTTCAAAGCCTTTGATATGCAAGTCAATCGGACGTGGTCCCAAATAGCAGCCGCCTGGAAGTCCGACAACGCCTTCGCCGAATTTTCCTAATAAGGAGCCCATAAAATAATAAGAAGCCCGCAAGCTGTTAATTTTGCCCTTAGGCATTGGTACAGAAACAATTTCTGTTGGATCAATGACTAACGTATTTTCTTTAAAGGTGGTTTTGGCACCCATAATTTCTAATATCTCGATTAAAGAGTGAACATCTTGAATATCAGGTACACCATCTAAAGTTACTGGTGAATCAGCTAAAATAGCGGCTGGAATCAAGGCAACTGCACTATTTTTGGCACCACTGATAGAAACTTCCCCTGATAACGGACGATTGCCGTTAATTACAATTTTTTTCATTTAAATTTCTCACCTATCTATGTAAAACAAATAGTTTTATTTTTTTATAATATACCCAGACTATTCTAACACATTAAAGATTAATAAAAAAGGTAACAGACGTTTTCTTTTCAGGCTTTTTTCATTTTTCTGTCTAAAACTAATGTTTTTAAAACATAAAAACGGTGAATCAGTAAAAATAAATGACTATTAGTAGCAAAGAGCACTTATTATTTGCAACACAAAAAAACTGTCCGCATGTATTATGCAGACAGTTTTTTAATTATTAGAAATTCATTATGCTTTATTAGCAGAACCGAACCATTCGATGCGTTGTTCTACTAATTCAGTAACAGCTTTTGTTCCTGGGGCTAATAATTTACGTGGGTCAAAGCCTTTACCTTCAAGGTCTTTGCCTTCTTCGATGTATTTACGTGTTGCTGCTGCAAATACTTCTTGACATTCAGTGTTCACGTTAATTTTAGAAACGCCCATTGAGATAGCTTTTTGAACTTGTTCTAAAGGAATACCTGATCCGCCGTGTAATACCAATGGGATATCACCAACAGCCTCAGAGATTGCTTGTAAGTGGTCAAAAGCTAATCCTGTCCAGTTGTCTGGGTATGCGCCATGAATGTTACCGATACCGCAAGCTAAGTAGTCAATACCAGTTGCAACCATTTGTACACATTCGTTAATGTCAGCTAATTCGCCAGAACCGATGATGCCGTCTTCTTCGCCGCCGATTGAACCAACTTCACATTCAACAGAAACGCCTTTAGCGTGTGCTTTAGCAACAACATCTTTCGCTTTTTCGATGTTTTCTTCAAATGGTAAATGAGAGCCGTCGAACATTACTGACGTATAGCCGATTTCGATACATTCTAATGCATCTTCGTACTCACCATGGTCTAAGTGAAGTGCTACTGGTACAGTAATTCCCATAGAGTCAACTAAGTCTTTCACTAAATCGTAACATACTTGGTATCCGCCCATGTATTTAGCAGCACCCATAGAAGTTTGGATCAAAACTGGCGCTTTTTTCGCTTCTGCAGCTGTCAAAATCGCTTTTGTCCATTCTAGGTTGTTTGTGTTGAATCCGCCAACACCGTAGCCGCTTTTACGAGCTGCTTTAAGAAACTCTGTTCCTGATACTAATGGCATAATAAAATTCCTCCTAAGTTTTAAAAAAACTTTATTTGTTAAGGTATCCTTAACCAACAGTTATATTTTAGCAGACTTTTTAGTACTTTTCTACTAAAATTCCTTTTTTCAGAAAATTTTTGTCTAAGCTTTCACAATTTTACTGACACATGCTGCTTTTTGTATAAAAAATGCTTGTTTATCTTATTACAAAAAAGCAGTCTGTCCTATATATTTAGGAACAAACTGCTTTGATTTTGTTGAACGCCTAACATTATCGCTGCTTTTTTTTCGGCTGTTTTATTTCAGGTAAATTCCCTGTACTTTTCAGCATGCGCTGTTCATCCTCATTTGCAAAGCGTCCTAAAACGGAATGAGTAGGAACGATATTCATAAAGGCATTCTCATCGACCTCATGAACAATTTGCTCCAAATCATATAATTCATAGCGCGTAATCACCATCATAATCATTTGACCTTGCGCTCCAGAATAACCACCTACTGACGGCAGTAGCGTCATTCCTCTTACTAACTCTTCAGAAATCGCCTGAGTAACGATTTCCGGCTGCACAGTGACAATCATCGCCGTCACCTTTTGATGACTGGTATGAATCATATCGACCACTTGTGTCATACAATAAATCGAAATAATCGTATACAACGCACTTTCCCAATCAAAGACAAAGCCTGCGATCAATACAATAATGCCGTTTAGCATAAACATATAATTGCCCACTGTCTTCCCTGTTGTTTTCGAAAGAACCAGTGAGACGATGTCCATTCCGCCTGTAGTAAAGCCCAGCTTCAAAGACAAGCCTGCACCAATACCGATCAGCACCCCGCCGGCAATGGCATTCATCAACGGATTTTCAGTTACTACATGAATCGGAATAATTATCGTGGTGATAGAGACCCAAGCGACATTTAAAAAGCTGTAAATCGTTGATTCTTTGCCCAGCTTAAGAAACCCTAACAGAAAAATTGGTAAATTCAATAAAAGAATAAATAAGCCCGTGTCAATGGTAATGCCCAAATGCGTATATAATAAAGCCGCAATCACCTGTGCTACGCCATTCATTCCCGCAGAAAAAACATTGGCTGGAATTAAGAAAAAATTCAGGCTTAAAGCAACCAGAATTCCGGTTATAAAAATAACAATGAATTTCTTTACTGTTTCACTTTGTTTATACGAAAGCATCCATCTGCTCATTTAGACTCCTCCATTTTCCCCATCGTTTCTTTCTATAAAAAAGACCCCGAATTAGAATAACAGCTTCCTTCTAAAAAGAAAAGCAAAAGTCCTTTAAATGAGGAGCTTTTTAATGAATTTCGCTGCCTTTTTTTATCTTTTGTAGAGCAGTGGAAAAATCAGCAGTTTAGACTTGTTTCTTTATTATTTAATGGTAGTATAAAAGTAAGAAATAATACTGGAGGTTAGCGAATGGCAGCAAAAGAAGCGAGTTTCGATGTAACATCTGAATTAAATCTGGAAGAAGTTAAAAATGCTATGCAGATCGCCATGAAAGAGATCAAGAATCGGTTTGATTTTAAAGGCTCCATTGCAGACATTAAGCTGGAAAACAATCAATTAGTGGTCGTTGCAGAAGATGATTATAAAGTAGAGCAAGTCAAAGACGTTTTATTTAGCAAACTGGTCAAACGAGGCGTACCAATCAAAAATATTCAGTTTTCAGACAGTGAAAAAGCGCTTGGCGGAACCGCCCGCCAATATGGTGAACTCATCAGCGGCATTGATAAAGACAATGCTAAAAAGATTAACGTAGCGATCAAAAATTCCGGCTTGAAAGTAAAGTCGCAAATCCAAGAAGATAAAATCCGCGTAACTGGTAAAAACCGCGATGATCTTCAAAGCGTTATTGCCTTACTAAGAAAATTAGAGTTGCCAATTGATTTACAATTTACAAATTACCGGTAAAAAACAAGAAACCAAAAATAATTAGCGCGTGAGCCTTGAGTCGGTTTGACTTGAAGCTCACGCTTTTTTCTAATTATTCATTTAAATAATCAACAACAACATTCCCCATAGCTTTTGCTGCAATCAGCATTGAATTTTCATCAATCATAAATTTAGGGTTATGATGCGGATAAAAGGTACCGTCTTTTGCCGCTGCACCTACATGAAAATAGCAGCTTGGCCGCTCTTTCGCATAATAGGCAAAATCCTCCGAAGGTCCCTGCGCTCCAGAATCCAAAACAGCTTCAATCTCAGGAATATTTGCAGACTTCAAGCTTTGTTCGACAAAAGCCGTCAGCTTTTCATCATTAACCGTCACCGGATAATTATGCCGATAATCCAAGTTATACGTCACATTATACATTGTAGCGATTCCTTCAAGCACACGCTTAAACTCTACTTCAATCAGCTGCTGCACCTTAGCCGACAAGGTACGGATATCGCCTTCCAACAGGACGTGCGCATTCACTATATTCGGCGCACCGGATGCTTCAAAACGACCAACGGTAAGTGTCGCCATATCAAAAGGATCTACTCTGCGACTAACAATAGACTGTAAGCTCACCACTAAGTCAGATGCAGCTAGTATCGTATCATGCGTATCTTGCGGCATCGCACCATGACCGCCCTTGCCGTAAAGATCAATCTTAAAGCTTGATTGTCCAGTATGAACAGCACCAGCGTGATAATACACCGTACTGTTTTTTAGATTACTAATCAAATGCAGCCCAAACACATTATCTACTCCATCTAAACAACCATCAGCGATCATGCTCTTTGCTCCACCCGGTGGAAGCTCTTCGGCATGTTGGTGTAAAATAACAATTTTTCCAGACCATTCATCTTTTAATTCAATCAAGGTTTCAGCTAAAATCAACATATATGCAGTATGTGCATCATGACCGCATGCGTGCATAACGCCCGGCACCTTTGAGGAAAACGGCAGACCTGTATCCTCTTGAATAGGTAAAGCATCAAAATCCGCTCTTAAAGCCGCGGTACGTCCTGGTTTACCACTGTCGATCGTGACGACAACGCCATTGCCGCCAACACCTGTTCGAACCGAGCAATCCTTGCCATTATAAAAATCAGCAATATACTTGGCCGTCTGATATTCTTTAAATGAAAGTTCAGGATTTTCATGAAGATAACGTCTAATTTCAATCATGCGCGGTTCTTTTTGTTTCAATGTCTGAAATAGCTTTTCTTTCAATGACATATCTGATTCATCCTTTCTTTTACTCTACCTCTACAGCTTTTGTTTGCTGCAGCTCACCTGTCGTTTCTTGAAAAATCTTTGAGCGATTATATGCATACAACCAGCAAATAGCTGTTAAAATCGTTAGTGCCAACAGTAAAAACCAACCGAAATCATAGGAGCCTGTTTGGTCGAAGGAAAACGCGATTAACAACGACCCGACTGCCATCCCAATTTGCAGGAAGCTGTTGCCGATTCCGTAAGCCTGCGCGTAATTTTTTTGACCAAAAACAGCCGAGGTCACTAACGGCGGTGTAACGGTTCCTATTCCTAAGCCTAATCCAAAGGCTAGCGCCATCAAATAGGCAGAAGTGATGCCGTTGCCTAAAGTTAAAAAGATAAACGAGGCGCCAAATGCTCCACAGCCAAAAATAATGCTGACAGCTAAGCCAAATTTATCATTGAGCCAGCCAAGAAAGATTTTCCCGCCAACACCAATTAATGAATACAATGAAACAACGGCAGTCGCAACGCCAATACCAAACTTATCTTCCATCGCCGGAGCAAAATTTCCAATTGCGCCGTTATTGATAATGCCATTAAGCAGCATACCAATTAAAAATAAGAAAAAGAATGATTTCTTTTGGGCAGTCTGCATGGTCATCGTTGTTGCTTTTGAAACAGTCACTTCTTCTTTTGCAGATGCTGTGCCTTTTAATGGTTCCATGCCCAGATCAGAAGGATTTTTTCTAATGATAAAAAAGACGGAAGGCAGAACAATCACCGCAATCGCAGCGCCCATCACCTGATAGGTTCCCCGCCAGCCGACCTGTGTCAGTAAAAATGTCACGACGGGACTATAGATAAATCCGCCCAAGCCAATCCCAGCCATGGCAATACTCATCGCTAAGCCGCGATGCAACTCAAACCAGTTGGTAATCACAAAGGTTACTGGTAAAAAAGTAGACGGGATATAAAACAACCCGACAAAAAATGATGAGATATACAAACTAATCGCATTTTGCGCAAAGCCATAGGAAGCCAAAGCTACTGCGAAGCCGGCAATCGAAAGCGTTTGAATTTTCTTTAAATCTCCCGCAGCTAATTTTTTTGAAACCAACGGAGATAAGAATATTCCGATTGCCTGCACGATTGTATTACTCATCGCGAAGGTACTTCTGGAAATGCCTAGATCCGCCGTCACTGGTACGACAAAACGACTGGCGACTCCGACAACTGGCGGAACCATCAAACACGTAATCAAGGTGCACACAACTAGAATTTTCCAGCCATAAAAAACCTTACCTTTTTTCATACATTTCTCCTTTCAATAACTCTCGTTCTTTTTAAAAGCCAGCCACTTCACTCATGCAACATTTTTCTCATTTTACTTTCATCTTTTCAACAAAAAAACCAAGAAACGTCCATGCGCACTAAACCGTCGATCTGTAAAATTAAATTATAACGAGAAACTCCTTTTATTTTTTAATTATAGCATTCTTTTTTTGATTGCAACAGTTGTTTTTAAAACAAAATAGACAAGAAATGCGTCCAAAAGTCATTTGTATAAACATAACTTTCCGCAGCTTCTCGTCTATCTTAATTTTATTGATTTTATTCTATTCACTTAAAAATTCATGACGTTCTTTCAAGCTAAGCGCACTATTTAAAGCAACAATTAAGCGAATTCGAGCTTTTGGTCCATTTAGACCGCGAGAGAAAATAACGCCCATTTTTTTCAAATTTACGCCGCCGCCTTCATAATCATAAATATCCTCAGCGATGCCGTTGGAGCAGCGAGAGACTAAAACAATAGGGATGGCTCTTTCTAGCAATCGACTGATTGCCGGCAGTGTTTCCGGTGGCAGATTGCCAGCACCCAGTGCTTCAATCACTACCCCGTCCGTTTGATCATTAGCAATCAAATCAAACAGACTACCATCCATACCGGCATAAGCTTTAATTAAAGGTACGTTTCCAGCAACTGTGTGGATGTCGCAAACCTTTTGTGGACTTACTTCACTGGCAAAAAAGGTCTTCTCTTTGGCAATCATACCAATTGGGCCAAAGGTGGGTGTACGAAACGTAGCTACATTTGTGGTATGGGTTTTGGTTACATAGCGTGCGGTGTGAATCTCGTCATTCATCACCACCAGTACTCCTTTGTTTGCTGATTCTGGTGAACAAGCCGTCCAGACGGCACTGATGAAATTATATAAGCCGTCAGAACCAATTTCGTTGCTTGAACGCATCGCTCCGGTTAACACTACAGGCAAACGATTTTCCAGCGTAATGTCTAAAAAATAAGCCGTTTCTTCCAACGTATCTGTACCATGCGTAATCACAACGCCGTCGATTCCTTCTACATAGGCCTTTTGTATTCGCTGCTTTAACTGCAGCATACGCGCCAAAGTCATGTGAGGAGAAGGGATATTGAAAATTGATTCTACTACTAAATGAACCTTTCCTTCTAAAAGCTTTTCCTGATTTAACAGTGGATTAGAGGCATTCGGCGCGACATTGCCGTCTGCTTCTTTAGACATGGAAATCGTTCCGCCAGTATGTAGTACCAAGATTTTCTTCATCACAATTCCTCCTAAAATAACTATTTCTGCTACTAATTCACGCGCTGAAAAATAGCACAAAAAACACTTCCTGCCTATTTATAACATAAGCATTCACACACTGACTACTCTATTTGCTCGGTTTTTAGACCATTTTCATAAATCTCCCATAATTTATCCATTACGCCAAAACTGCTGCATTAAATGAATAGCTTGATCATTAGAAGACGTCAGCGCTAATTGATCCCAATGAGGCGGAAAAAAGCGCTGCACTGCAGTTGATGAAAAGCGCTGATCCAGCAATAAAACAACCCCTTTATCTTCCACATCGCGAATCACTCTGCCAGCCGCCTGTAAGACCTTATTCATCCCGGGAATCTGATAGGCAAACTGAAATCCTTGTCCCTTTTTTTCTTCATAATAGGCTTTGATTAATTCCTGCTCGTCATTCATTTGCGGCAACCCTACGCCGACAATCGCCGTACCGATCAGCCGCGAGCCTTTCAAATCAATTCCTTCTGAAAAGATCCCGCCCAGCACACAAAAACCCACTAAGCTTTCTGTCGGTTCCGTGACAAATTTAGCCAAAAAAGCTTCCCTTTCAGCTTCATTCATCATCGTTGCCTGAAGTAACGTTTTAACTTGAGGATTTTTTTTGATAAAGCGTTCATATACTTCATCCATATAAGAATAAGAAGGAAAAAAGACGAAATAATTTCCTGTCCGCTGCTCAATCATTCCTGTTAAGCTTTCCACAATTTTGTCGTAGCTGCTGCTGCGTTCCTTGTAGGTAGTTTGAATCTGATTTTGCGCGATCAGCAGTTGATTTTCTTTTGGAAAAGGACTGGCAATGCGATAACGTAGACTCTCTTCACCACCGCCTAATATCTCCTGATAGTAATCCAGCGGTGTTAAACTTGCCGAAAATAAAACACTGGCTTTACTCAAATTCAGCTTTTGCTCAAGCAGATAGGAAGGATCAATACAAAATTGCTTCACCCGAATATCATAATGACGACAATCGACATAAGTATAATAATGATCATCATAGCTTTCACTGATTCTCACATAACTCAACAGCTTAAAATAAATCGACAAAAGCTCCGGCAGCTCGCCAAAATCCTGATGCTCCGGTAACCATTCTTTGATCTTTTCCACTAAGCCGTACACTACCTTCACCAAAGAATCAGCTGGAGCCGCCTGATGAATAAAGACCTGTCCGTTTTCCTCGCAGACCTCCTTCAGACGATCAAATTCTTTTTCGATTTTTGTAATTGCTCGGGTTAACTTTTGCTGTTTTTTCCCGAAAAGCTCTTTTAAACGACTGACCTCTCTTTTAGAAAGCTCAGCAGAATACATTTCTCTGGAACGGTTGACCAAATTATGTGCTTCGTCCACTAAAAAAAGATTTTCCTTTTCAACCGGCTGCTCGTCGAAGAAGCGCCGCAAATAAACGGTAGGATCGAATAAATAGTTATAATCACAAATAATTAAATCACACCAGAGACTGACATCCAGCGATAGCTCAAATGGACATAGGGTGTGCTTGCGGGCATAGGCTTCAATGACTGGTCGTGTCATTTGGTTTTCATTGGTCAATAGATCCCACAAGCCTTCATTCAAACGATCATAATAGCCATTGGCAAACGGACAGGCTTCCGGTGTACAATTTCTTTCCGTTAGAAAGCAGATCTTATCCTTCGCTGTCAGTGTCACGCTTTTTAACCGCATTTCCTTTTGCTTTAGAGCTTCAACAGCATCCTCAGCAACTTGGCGGGTAATTGTTTTGGCTGTCAGGTAAAAAAGTCGCTCTGCTTGTTCTTCACCGACTGCTTTCAGCGCCGGAAAAAGGGTGGAAATTGTTTTGCCGGTGCCGGTGGGCGCTTCGACAAATAATCGCTGCTCACTGACTATTGTTTTATAAACTGCAACCGCCAGCTCTCGTTGTCCCTTACGGTAGTCAGCGTAAGGAAACTTCAGTTCTTTCAGCGATTGATTACGCAGGCGGCGCCAATTTGTTTTAAAAATCAACCATTGTTCATACTGCTGTGTTAAGTCGTCAAAAAACGCTTTTAATTCAGTACTTGTATAGTGTTTTTTTTGTCGTGTTATTTCTTCTGTCGTCGTTTGGTAGTAGGTAAGCTGTAAATAAATTTCATCCAGATTTTCCTGCTGACAATAAATGTGACCATAGCACATTACCTGATACCAATACATATCTACTTGTTCCGGCCTCAGATCGGAAAATGCCGGTTCTGACGTTTTAATTTCATCAATGATGATTTGCTGGTCGGCATTCACAAGAATACCGTCGGCTCTGCCTTCGATTATGTAGGTTTGTTGATTTAATTCTATGTTAATAGCCAGCTTAACCTCTTTTTGATCGTTCTCGCTGTAATTTTTCTGTAGTTTGCGGTGAATTCTTGCCCCTTCTTGGGCGGTGTGCTCGCTGGTATGGCGCGCGTCAATACTTCCTTTTCGCAAGATAAATTCTACGAGCCTGCGCACAGCTACTCTTTGCTTGTCTTTCACATTCATCCCACCTGTCGTTTCTCTATTATAGAACATACATTCGTAAAATAAAAGTACCAGACAATCAAAAAAGACAGAAACAAAAGCTGGCTTCTCTTGTTCTGCCTTTAGAAAAATATTAAGTAGAATAGGCGCTGTTGATTTCAACATATTCATGACTTAAATCGCAGCCAATCACTTGAAAACTCGCCGCTCCTTGATGAAGATCGACTGTTAAGTAGATATCATCCTGCTCTTTTATATAATTTTCGATGACTTGAACGTTTTCTTTGGCTTCACGAGCATTAGCAAAAATCGGATAGTCAGCATAGAAAATTTCTACTTTGTTTTGATCAAAAACCACAGCTTCTGTTTTCCCTAGTGCCATGGCAATTCGACCCCAATTCGGATCATGACCAAAAAGAGCGGTTTTTACTAATGGCGAATTAATAATCGCTTTAGCTGCTGTTTTGGCCTGCTCCTGCGTTTCGGCATTTTTAACGGTAACAAACATGGTTTTCGTCGCTCCTTCAGCATCCTTGACAACCGCTAAAGCTAAATCCCGACAGACCTGCTGAAGTGCTGACCGCAGCTCTTTTGTGTCCACTTCGTAATGATTACTGGCTAAAAGAGCGACGGTGTCACTCGTGCTGGTATCCGAGTCAATACTAATCGTGTTGAAGGAGTGATCCACCGCTTCTTTCAGCAGCGGATAAATCTCCTCTTTAGCAATCTTAGCATCTGTCAGCACATAAGCCAGCATCGTCGCCATGTTCGGCTCGATCATCCCTGAACCTTTGACAATCCCTAAAATTGTGGCCGCGCCTACGTTCACACGCTGAACCTTGATTCGCTTATCAGTCGTTAAAATCGCTTCGGCAAAATCAAGATACTCCTTGCTCAAAGAAAGCGGCTGCTGTGTTAAAAATGCTTCAATTACATCAATTGGTAGCTGTGGACCAATCATGCCGGTGGATGAAGGTAAAATATTCTCCTGCTCAATTCCCAGCTTCTCGGATAAAGCTGCTAGAATCCTATATTCATTTTCTCTGCCTGTTTTTCCTGTTGCTACATTGGCTACACCACTGGTCACAACAACCGCTTGTAATTCTCCGTTGGCTACATGGGCTTTACCGATCGGAATACATTCACCGCAAAACTGATTTTTTGTAAATACAGCAGCGGCATGGCAAACTTCATCGGCTACAATTAGTCCAAAATCCTTTTTTCTTTTTTTAATGCCAACATGTGTTCCGAAAAATTGAAAGCCTTTTGGCAACTCCAAATTATTTTCCATTTTTACACCTTCTTCATTTTTTTCAAGTGTTTCTGCATATAGATTAATTTTATCAAAGTATAATGCATAAAAACCGGATAGTCAACGGAATTTTAATCATAAAAACAAATTAAATTAAATTTTTATTCATTATAAAACCATAGTATGAATAATTTTTAGTGAAAAAGCCATTTTAGAGCACAAAAAAAACTGAAGCAAAACAATTCTGTTTTGCTTCAGTGAAGAGGCGTTAATATTTATTTATTTTTCCCGAAAATACGTAAGAATGCCAAGAATAAATTGATAAAGTCTAGATATAGCTTTAAAGCGAAAAAGACAGCCATTCCTGTACCTGCTTGACCATTTGTTTCATAATAGACACGACGAATACTTTGGTTATCGTAAGCAGTTATTCCGGAAAAAATCAGTACCATTAAAATTGAAATAAAAAAGGAAACGGCACTACTGTGTAAAAGAAAAATATTCAGAACCATTGCAATAATAATCCCGATTAGCGCGCTATACGCTGCATGACCGATAGCAGATAAATCTTTTTTCGTGAACATACCGACTAAAGACATCGCACCAAACGTTGCTGCAGCACTGACAAATGCACTAACAACGGTTGCTTGAGCATAAATTAATAGTGTCGCGGAAATTGTAATCCCGTTAATAATCGCATATCCGATAAACCCGCTAATCGCTAAGGTTGGATTTTGACGTGCCTTTATCCCCAACAAGAAGACTAGAGCAAGTTCCACAAACCATAACCCGTAAAAAAGCGCAGGAGAACGAAGCAGTGTAATTAACACGATAGGAAACACATTTAAAATTAAGTAGGAGACTATCGCACTTACTCCGATTCCTACTGCTAAATAACCATAAATTTTTGAATAAAACTTGTTTAAACCAACATTTGCAACTGTACCATTATTCATTTTCTCTTCCTTCTTTCTCTTGTAGTTCTGCCAACGTCACTTGTGGCGGCTGAACCATTACAACCGCATCAAGCACTCTATTTTCCTCTTCGTTAATGACTTCAATTGAAATTGTCACCACATCTTTCATCTTGTCTACCTTAATGACTTCAAACTGAAACGTTAAGGTTTCATAATGAAAAACTGGTTCAACAAAGTTCACTGAAAAGTTCACCACGTGGGAACCTGGGCCGGGTAGATGCTTGGAAATCGCACTAGTAATAATCCCCATCAGCATGATTGACGGAACAATTGGCTTACCATATTCTGTTTTTTGGGCATAATCATGTTGGATATATAAAGGATTGGCATCATTGGTTAAACCCAAATAAAGCAGTAAATCTTTGTCTTCAATCGACTCAGTTAATGACAGCGAATCGCCTTCCTCAATATCTTCGATGGTTTTGCCTAATTTTCTCGGTTTTCCGATATTCAAATTAGTACACCTCCACTAATGTTATCATTATTGTACCAAAACGACGCCAAAAGGCAAGCTAAAAAGAATATGAAGAAGGCTAGCTTAGCGCTGCTTCTTCATATTCCTTTCTCTTACTATTATTAATTATAAAACATTTCTAGTGGTATTGCTTAATAATGTTTCATACGCTTGTTCAAATTTTTGGACATCGCCAGCACCCATAAAGACCATTACTGCATTTTCAAAATCCAACAAAGGAGAAACATTTTCTTCTTTGATGACTTGGCCGCCTTTTTGTATTTTTTGTCCAAGATCTTCGATTTTTACATCGCCCTGCTGTTCTCTGGCTGAACCGAAAATATCACATAAGAATACGTGATCGGCCAAATCCAAAGCTGCGGCAAATTCGTCCATCAGCGCAATAGTCCGTGTAAAGGTATGCGGTTGGAAGACAGCAATAATTTCTTTATCCGGATATTTTTGACGCGCCCCGTCAATTGTCGCAACAATTTCAGTTGGATGATGAGCATAGTCGTCTACAATAATCATGTCAGATACATTTTTTTCAGTAAAACGGCGCTTCACACCGGCGAAAGTCAACATTTCTTCTGCGACTTTAGCCATATCCAACTTTTCAAAATAAGCAACAGCAATCACGCCTAAGGCATTCATAATATTATGTTGCCCAAAGGCTGGTAACACGAAATGGCCGATTTTTTCGTCTTTGTGATAGACATCAAAGGATGAGCCTTGAGTGGTTCTCTGAATATTTCTCGCTTGAATATCATCATCTTCATTCAAGCCATAATAATATACAGGAACCTCTGTCTTTAATTGGCGTAAATATTTGTCATCGCCATAAGCAAAGATGCCTTTTTTTACTTGCTCAGCCATTGTTTGAAAAGCAGAAAAAACATCTTCGATGCTCTTATAATAATCCGGATGATCAAAGTCGATATTGGTCATAATCGCATAATCAGGTGAATAAGCCAAGAAATGGCGACGATACTCACAGGCTTCAAAGGCGAAAAATTCTGCATTGGGATCCCCATGACCGGTTCCATCACCGATTAAAAAACTCGTAGGTGCAATACCGGTAAGGATATGAGAAAGCAAGCCTGTAGTACTCGTTTTTCCATGTGAACCAGTAACCGCAACGCTCGTATATGGCTGGATAAAACGGCCAATAAAATCATGGTAGCGAATTACTTCAGCACCTAATTCCTTGGCGCGAACCAATTCTTCATGACTATCTGGAAAGGCATTACCGGCAATAACAAGCATATCCTTTGTAATATTGTCTGCATTAAACGGTAAAATCGCAATGCCTGCTTTTTCTAAATCACGCTGAGTGAAAAAATATTCTTCTACGTCAGAGCCTTGCACTTGATAGCCTTTTTCAAATAAAACTAAGGCCAACGAACTCATGCCGGAACCCTTGATACCTACAAAATGATGTAATTTATTTTCGTGATTGCTCATGTTTCTCCTCTTCTCTTCTATCTATGTATCCTATCAAATTTTTAATTGTCTGCTGTCCATTATCGTACAAACGTGCAAAATAATCAACCGGCAATGCCCGTCGACCTTTGCCGTAGACTTCTATTCCCTAATTAAAAGGCAAAAAGGTGTGCCTGTAGAATCACTCTAAGAGCTTTCTCAGGCACATTCCTTGAACAACTGTCGCTCGCTGAAGCGCTAGTTGACATTTAGTTGAAATATTTACTGTTTTCCAGTTCCATACTTGAATCTTCAATAATTCCACTTAAGGATTTGTCGAGAATGCCACGTTTTTTCTCTTGCTCCGCCTCTGCTACTTTTTGACCATAGGCAGTCTGGCTTTTAGCATTTTGCTTAGCCGTTTTCAGCTCTTTGCGCGAACGCGGCAGGCTGTGACTGATATCATCTTTGCCAAAGCGCTCCATATCCGGCTTGATCTGCTGATACTGACGTCTGGTCACTGGAATTTCCGGTGTATCTTTAGGGATATTAAATTTTTTAACGGTTGGATCTTGATTATCTTTTACTTGAAACGCTGCCGGCTCATCATCAAACAATAAATAAGAGCTTTGGTCTTTTTTCATTGCTGAAACCAGCTCTTGTTCGCTCAAAGAAGGAGAATTTGGTTCTGGAATAACAGAAGCCGGAATATATTTAGGGACGAAACGAGAACGTGAATCGTTTGCCGTCGTTTTTGAAAAGCTGGTTCTAGTTTTGTTGGCAGCAGCCTGATTATTGAAGCTTTGACTGGCTTTTTTATGCATATTGCCGAACAAATTAGGTTTGGCTTTTGGCATGGTGATTTTATTATGGCTCATCATATAGTTTGGCAAATTGGATTTATGCCAAGCAAGATCAGCGATTTGTTCTTCGGTGTGTCCTGTTGTGCTCGCATGAGTAGCGTCTATTTGGGTATTGACAGGTTCAGTGACAGGCGCACTTGGCTTGAAGTCCGTTTCTGTCAATAATTGCTCTTGTTCAAAAAGTGTTCGTTTATTTCCAGAAGTTAATTTTACTCCGATTTCATCATCATATGCTGGAAAACGAAAATGTTTTCTTTTGATATGTGCTAGGTTTTCCATTCAAGTCATTCCTTTATTCTACTTTCTGTCAATTCTATCACAAAATGATTCGTTTCTAAACAATTTACCTTACTTTTTCTAATTTTTTATGTTCTCTGCAAAAAAAGAGGTTAAGCCAAAAGTCGTTTATTCGTAAGTAGTGAGGCTGGGACAGAAGCGTTTAACTCCGGCTTATTTCCGAAGGAGTTGCTGCCTCTGCGATTACTCGAGGCAAAATACATGGAACTTTTTCGTTTTTCTGCTTCCACCGTTTATTCGTAAATATAGAGCGAGGCAAAACTGTTTCTTAGTTTTGTCTCGCTCTCACTCATTATTTTTTATGGATAAATCCGATTTAGTAAACGCGGGAATGGACTTGCTTCACGAACATGTTCAATCCCAGCCAGCCAAGTAACCGTACGTTCTAGACCTAGACCAAAACCTGAATGCGGCACTGATCCGTAACGTCTTAAATCCAGATACCATGAGTATTCTTTTTCGTCTAAGTTATGGTTACGAATTTGCTCTAACAGGTAATCGTAGTCAGTGGCTCTTTCAGAACCGCCGATGATTTCACCGTAGCCTTCCGGAGCAATCATATCTGCACAGATAACGACATCTTCACGTGTAGGATGTGGTTTCATGTAAAAGGCTTTAATCGCTTTTGGATAATTTAAAATGAACACCGGACGGTCAAATGAATTAGCAATAAAGGTTTCATGCGGCGAACCAAAATCATCCCCCCATTCAATATCGTCAAAGCCGTTTTCTTTTAATAGCTCTACCGCTTCATCGTAAGAAATACGTGGGAATGGTAATTGAGTGTATTTTTTCAAGACTTCTTTATCACGGCCTAGGACATCTAAGGCTTGTGTGCAGTTATCTAAAATACTTTGCACGAGAAAGGCAACATACTGTTCTTGCACTTCCAAGCTTTCTTCTTGATGCATAAAAGCCATTTCAGGTTCAATCATCCAAAATTCAATTAAATGACGACGTGTTTTAGATTTTTCTGCTCTAAATGTTGGTCCGAATGAAAAGACCTTGCCAAAAGCCAAGGCAGCCGCTTCCATATAAAGCTGTCCGCTTTGAGATAAGTAGGCTTTTTGGTCGAAGTAATTTGTTTCAAATAAATCAGTGGTTCCTTCCGCAGTACTTGCTGTTAAAATCGGCGGATCAATTTTGACAAAATTATGATCATTGAAAAATTGGTACGTCGCACGGATGATTTCATTACGGATTTGCATCACGGCATGCTGACGGGAAGAACGCAGCCATAAATGACGATGATCCATCAAAAAGTCTGTTCCATGTTCTTTTGGCGTAATTGGATAGTCATGACTCTCACCAATCACTTCAATCCCGCTTACACCAATTTCATAGCCAAATTTAGAGCGGCTATCTTCACGGATTTCGCCGATAATCCAGACAGAAGTTTCTTGTGTAAGGCTTTTCGCAAGCTGGAATACTTCCTCTGGTACTTCACTTTTTACTACTACGCCTTGAAAATAAGCTGTGCCATCACGTAATTGTAAAAAGGCAATTTTACCGCTGGAGCGTTTATTGGCAATCCACGCACCGATTTTAACGGTTTCTCCCACATGATGTTTGGAATCAATGATTTGTATTTGTTTCACAATGGTCTCTCCATTCATTTCTTTTTTGCCTATCCCGAATTGACTAATTAGTTCCTGCTTTTTTTCTCAATAAATGCTGTGATGCGTTCCACAGCCGTTTCCAGTGTCTTTAAATCCGTTGCATAGCTAATTCGCACATGCTCAGGAGCACCAAAGCCGGCGCCAGTCACAAGCGCAACCTGTGCTTCTTCCAGCAAATCAGTTACCCATTCAGTAACATCTGTGTACCCACACATATCCAATGTCGCTTTAATATTAGGAAACAGATAAAAAGCGCCTTGCGGTTTTTCTAATTTAAAGCCGGGTATTGCCGCAAATTTAGGATAAATGCTATTTAAGCGTTCTTCAAAGGCCTGTCTCATTTGTTCGACGGTTTCCTGTGTACCGGTTAAAGCTTCAACCGCGGCATATTGACTAACCGCTGTTGGATTGCTAGTTGATTGGGAAGCAATATCATTCATCGCTGCAATAATCGTCTCATCTCCTACCGCATAGCCAATACGCCAGCCAGTCATGGCATAACTTTTCGATACGCCATTAATGATCATCGTTTGCTTGCGGATTTCATCGGAAATCGTTGCCATCGGCGTAAACTCTGCCCCATTATAAACAAGTCTGCCGTAAATATCATCTGATACGATTAAAATCTTATTGGCTACTGCCCATTCACCAATCGCACGCAGCTCTTCTTTAGAGTATATGGTGCCAGTAGGATTTGAGGGAGAATTCAAAATCAGCAGCTTCGTTTTAGCCGTTTTTACCTGCTCTAATTGGGCAACGGATACTTTGAAATCAGTTTCTTGTGTACATGAAACAAAAACCGGCACTCCTTCAGCTAATTTTACTTGTTCACCATAGCTTACCCAGTAAGGTACAGGGATAATGACTTCATCGCCCTGATTTAAAACAGCTTGAAACAGTAAATACAAAGCGAATTTTGCTCCGTCCGTAACAATGACATTCTTCGGTGTGTACTGCAGCTGATAATAGCTTTCTATATGACTGACTACCGCCTCTTTCAATTCTTTGATACCACCTGATGGGGTATAGTAGCTGGCTTTGCCGTTTTCAATAGCAGCAATTGCCGCCTGTTGAATATTTTTCGGTGTGGTAAAATCCGGTTCACCAACTGTTAAACTTAAAACGTCTTTGCCGCTTGCTTTCAGCGCATTGGCTTTAGCAGCCGCGGCCAACGTAACAGAAGGCTCCAATTTTTGGGCGCGCGCCGATAATTCCATACATTTCACTCCATTCATTTTTTCCCGATTCTTTCATTGGTTCATTGTCTCGTCAGACATTTTTAATTACTTTAACTTCTTCTGCATCTTTAAATGACAGGAGATAATAACTTAATAAGCCTTCATCATTTTTTGCGACCACTTCCCAAACAGGCTGGTCATTATACATACCTAAATTGACTTTCAAAATATTAGATTCTTTGTAATCCGTCTCCATAAGCTGGCGAATCTGTCCTTCTTTGACTCCGTCTTTTTGGTATAAAACAGTGACCTTTTCACCATTTTTTGGAATGATAACCGCGATTTCATCGCCTTGATCGTTCTTGCCGGTCACACTAAAATAGGTTTTTTTTCGGGTAAACCAGTAAAAATGATCCGCTGACTGCAGCTGCGCATGATCTTTAGCAATCTGAATTGCTTCTCTTTCAGCTTGTTTTTGCGGATGGGTAGAACGAACAAAGATAAGGGCTACCATGACGATTATCGCTAATAAAGCAGCAATAACGATTAAAAGGATTTTATTTTTTTTAGCTTCTTCTTGTTCCAGCAATCTTCTCGTCCTTTCCAAACTTACTGGCTACCATTATAGCAGAAAAACCGTTCTGTTTAATAGATAGAAAAGCAATTTATTTTGGTTATTTGTTTAAGAATTCATTTAGTTCAGTTAAAAGCTCCGTCAAGGGTGCTTCTTTTACCGGTAGAGCTTTCGGCAACGCTTTTACTAATCGTTTTCCATATTTCGCCGTTACTAAACGTCGATCCAAAACTAGTAAAACACCGCGGTCATTATCGCCACGAATCAAACGTCCTAATGCTTGGCGCAAACGCAACGCAGCTTTCGGCAGGGCTTCGTGAGAAAACGGCTGAATCCCCTGCGCCTCCAAATAATCATAACGTGCCTTCACAAAAGGCCGCTGCGGATTTTCAAAAGGCAGACGCGTCACAATCAGCAATTGAAGCGCATCCCCGGGAAGGTCGACGCCTTCCCAAAAACTGTCGGCTCCCAATAAAATACTGTTCTTGGAATGAGCAAAGCGCTTCAATATTTTTTCCTTACTGCCGCTAATGCCTTGAGCTAAAAGCTCTTTGCCTTGATTTAACAGCGTCTGATGCAGCCGATGATAAACGCTCGTCAGCACCTCATGTGAGGTAAACAAAACCAGCATGGAGCAGTCCTGTTTCGCTGCAATCGCTTCTACTACTTCCGCAATATAGGCCGAAAACGTAGCTGTGTCAGCCCGACTGACAGCAATGGCTTCTTGAGGAATATACAAGCGGGCATTTTGAGCATAATCATAAGGATCGGGCAAGGTTTTAAAAGCAATATCCGTTATGCCAAGCTTCTCTGGCAAGTAATTTTTATTACTGCCGAATTTTAAGGTGCCCCCTGTATATAAGATCCAGGAATAACGCTCATACCAGACAGTTTCGGGTAAAATGCTTGCCTCTAAATCATTGACCGCCAATAATCCGGAGGTTTGATTATTCGGCGTATATTCTTTAATCCAGCGCGGCTGCCACTGATTCACATAAATCTCAAAACAGTCAGCCAAATACGTAAGCCGGTCAAAAAACTGCAATAAACTGGCAAATAAAATCCGGTCGGAAGCAGTATATTTATCCGTCTGCGCAACAATCATCTGAGTTAGCTGATGTTGAATTTCCTGCATTTCCGATAATAAAACTTCGATTTTCTGCAGAGAAGCCTCTCCGTCCAACGACAATTGGTCAAAAAGTGTTTTGGTAACGAGCTGGGTATTTGATTGCTCCTTTTTAGGAAAAAGTTGATTCATTTCAAAAAAGAAATCACTAAATTCCTCCACTAAATCCAAACACGAATTACTATAAATCCGCAGCAGCCGTTGGGCTTGAGTTTCCTGTTCAAAAATCATACTTACCTGATCAAACAGCTGCTCTTCCTCTGAAAAAAGCTGAACCTGCCGTTTAAAAGAAACAAAATTAAATTGGCGGGTCGCCATTTTCCCGGCAATGTCCGGCAAATGATGCGCTTCATCAATAATTAAATAGTCACTTTTTGGCAGCAGCGGTGTTTCTCTTAACGTTTCCTGTGTCAAAAACGCATGATTTACTACCAAGATATTGCTTTGCTTGATTTTTTTATGCAGAAAACGTACAAAATCCTCTTCAAACAGCGGGTCCTGCTCCGCAAGAAAATCTACACCCCGGTGGGTTACCTCTTTCCAAAAGAGATGATTTAAATGAAGCAGCTGTAGCTCATCCAGATCTCCTGTTTCGGTTTCTGTCAGCCAAACTAAGACGCCCATTTGATAGAGCGCATATTGCTTTTGCGGCACCGGATTCTGCAAAGTTGCACGAAAGCGTTCCAGATCAATATAATGACGATGACTCTTAATCACCACTGCCTGCAAAGGCATGGGACAAATCTGCTTCGCCATTTCAATTTCTTTTTCGACTAACTGATTTTGCAGCACAATAGAAACTGTACTAATAATTAACGGGTTAGTCGGCGTCGCCAAATAGCTAAGCGGGAATAAATAGCCGAAGGTTTTGCCGGTTCCCGTCGCAGCTTCTACGAACAGATTCTTCGTTTGACCGTTTGTAAAATGCTCATGAACCAGATTCATCATGCGGCTTTGCTCCGGTCGAAAACTGACTTTGTCACCAAAAACCTTTTCTTTGCCTTTTTTCTTCTTTGGAAAAACTGCCGTTTCATAAAGGCTTTCCTCAAATAAACGAACCTCTTTTTTACGTAAAGCAATACCAGCAACTACTTTTAAGTCAGGGGCTAAAGGCTGAATATGCTCTTTCATTTCTAAATAAACAGTGTGAATATAAGTACTGGTATCCATTCCTGTTTGCTGACTAAGTCTATCAATCGTCTGCATCGTGACTAAAGGCAGCCGCTTCATTTTCGCTTCTATCAGCAGTAGTAATTCAGCCGTTACTTGCGCATCGCTGTCTGCTTGATGAGGATTATCATGAATTAAGCCTAAACTTTCAGACAAATCGCTTAAGCGAAAACTTTTTTCTGTTGGCAGAAAAATTTGAGCCAGCTCAACAGTATCTATTCCGGGAATTGTCAGCTTCGGCGCCCCGCAGCGAACCAGCTCCCGCGATAAAAAAGTATAATCAAAATAAATATTATGTGCGACAAACACCGTATCTGCCAATAAGTTATAGATCGTTAAAGCGACATCCTCAAAGTACGGCGCTTTTTGAACCTGTGCGTTACTGATGCCGGTTAAATGTTGAATTTGCTTTGAAATAGCCTGATTCGGATTAATATCAGTTGTAAAACGGGAAATGATCGCTCCATCTTGAACCAGAACACAGCCGAACTGTATGATTCGGTCTACTTCAGGATCAGTACCGGTTGTTTCGATATCGACCACTGCATAGGTCTGCTTTTTCCTCATTCTCTCCCCGCCTTTCCTTATCCTTGAAAATTATACTACAAAACTAGTCATTTTCACTATTGTTTCGAAAAGAAGTCTGTAATTTTCTTAAAAAAAGAGCAGTAGGCGGGACAAAACTAAAAAACAGTTTTGTCCCGCCTACTATTTACGAATAAACGGTGGCCGAAAGTCAGGTTCTTCCGCAATTTCATAAAAGACGATCAATATCAAAAGCATATGGTCGTCTTTTCCTCCAATTGCTCGCACCTAAACGACTTTTGGCCCAACCTCGCTTAAAAACGAGTGCATTAGCTCTATGATTTTTCAGTAAATGTTCTATTTTTCCCGATACTTGTTCGCAGCTTTTGCAAATATTGATCCAATAGAATATACCCGTCCAAACGATGCAGTAAATCAGCCGAGCAGCGTACCTTCTTACCAAAAAAGGAACGGCTATAGGCAATATCGCGCATTTCCTGTAAAAAATTTTCCAAAGAAGCAACGAGTCCCGCACAGCTTAGACGCCCGCTTAATAAAATATCTTCATTTTTTCTTCTAAGTACCTGAGTCCATGAATAACTGACAAATTCTGCCTGATTAATTTTCTCCAACAGTTCCGCCCGTGCTATACTTTTCTTTTGAGTTTGCATCTTTTTCGTCCCTAAACGCATCCGTTTATTCATAAAATGCTGATAGATCTCATCTTCCAGCTTTTCTAAAACGGTTTTCGTCAAAATATCAGGCTGCTGCGTAGGTGCTTTTACGCGCTTGCTTGAATTCAAATAAACCACTGCTTTATGCCAGTCTTGAACGGTTGCTTTATTGGTTTTTCTTGTTAAACGAGCGCCAGAAAAAACCGTTGCTGACGGCATTTCATTTGAATCAATTTCAGCTACTTCTGCCTTTGTTGATTCTGCTTCCTTTTCAGCACTATCAGCTGCTTCAGTTGCTGTGTCTGTATCCTGCTGTACTTCAAATTCAGGCTCTACAACCGCTGCATCCGTTTCTTTTTCTTCAACCTCAGCCATTCTGTTTTCAACCATTAATGGTTGCGCACGCTTCAAATGTATCGTTCGAATACTTCTTGAAATAACCGGATTGCTTTTCACTGGAGTTGGATTTAGCTGACTTTGAGCCAGTGTTTGATTTAAGTCGTTCATCATTTTACGCAGTCGGAATAATTCGTTGGACATTTCCATCATTTGTTTGAGCAAGCCCTGAATTTCTTCTGTTGTAACGGGTTGTTCCGTTTTTTCAGTTAGTGAAGACTCCAGTTCGCTAAGAGAGAGGCTGTCCAACCATTTTTTCAGGCTAATGCGCAACTCACTTCTAGTCGGTTCGAAGCTGCCCATCAACAGTGTGTAATAAATAGCTTCCGTTTCTACATAGATATAGATTTTTTTAACAACTAATTCTTCAAACGCTTCTGAATGATCCCAACTAGTACAAATTGCTTCGAAATAGGCTTCTCCTTCGGCTAAGTTTTGATAGTCTTTTGCAAGAGTCAACTTACGAATTAAATAAAAAGAATAGGGAGTATCCACATTATCTGCATAAATCTCACGCCCTAAGTACTCGGGATCCACTTCTTTACAAAGATAAGTGGCTGTTTCTGCCCTTTTACGTTGTCGCTTACTAATCGTTCTCACTTCCTCAATTTTCCTTCGTATATATTATTTCTAAAAAGAACCTACTTATGTTCCTATTATACCGATAAAAATCGAAAATTGTTCTATTTTTCCTTAAATATACAAAATAATATTAAAAATGAAAAGACGTTTTTGCAATTTAATGGCAATTATTAAAAAAAGTGAGGTAACTGAACCATAACTTATACGTTATATTTTCAGTCACCTCGTGCTGTTTAAATTTTATTTTTCTCACGGCGCGCAATTGCCGGTAAAATCATCCCTAATAATATCAAGACAATCGGCGTTACAATGTTAGAAGCCAATTGGAAGAACCAGGCTTTAGGATCTGCGCTGTATTCAATTTTCGGTACCATTCCCAAGATACAGGCAAAGGCTGTAAACAGGAAACACCATAAGCCGAAAATATAAGCAAGCTTAGGATTTTTAATGAACTTATACTCTGACTGATAGTTTTTATACGCTCTATTCAGCATCATATAAGCAAAGAAGACCCACAGATAACGCATCGGCATCACGACAGAATTCAAATTCGTTAACCATTTTACCAGCTCTTTAATATTTTCAATCCCGAACATCGGCAGCAAAATAATGATGCTTACCAAAATTCCGGTTAATAAATACCCATTAACCAAGGTACCTTTTTTGCTTCTTTTGCGTAAAGCAGCAGGGACGAACTCCGGATCAGCATCTGCTAAAAGAATTTGCAGCGGTGCATCAATTGAAAAGGCTAAGGCTGAAATTTGACCAATGCCATTAGTAATCGCATAAATAATCATCAACAAATTGCCCACGCCATAATATTCTCCCAGCAGTTGAAAGGCTGTATACGCTCCGTTAGCCATTAAATCCTCTGGAATATTGTTGCTGGCAAACAGCATTCCCATAGCAAATGAACCTAATACTGCAGAGCCACCTACCATTGCAGCTAAGAAAATCATCCCTTTTGGAAACTCCTTAGCCGGATTTTTCATTGAATTCACATAAGGCGAAATCTTTTCTGCTCCGCCAACCGCGAACACCAGCATCGAAACAGTCGTAAAGTAGCTAAAGTTAAACTTAGGAATATAGGTACTTACTTTGTCCAAATGAGGCGTTGCAAATTCAACGGAAGAATTCATCATTGGCGCGCCGATGGCTAATAAAATAAACAGAATGGACATAACAAAAATCGCTGTCCCGGCCATACCACCGATTACTTTCAAGGTCATTAAGCCTCGTGTAGACAATAAAAGAAAAACCAGAAAAATAGCTAAAGAAATTAACGAAATGCCTACGACAGAGAAATTATTAACAATGTTGCCATTGCCTTGAATCGCCCAACCAAACGCAATTAAAACCAATTGGGGTTTTTGTGCTAAATAAGGAATATGCACCACCCAATACGTCCAAGCAGCATAATAAGCCAAACGCTTAGTACTCGTATTTTGTACCCATGAGCTGACTCCGCCGCTGCTGTCTTTAAAGGTTGAGCCTAATTGACCCACGATCAGCGCATAAGGAATAAAGTACAACACTAAAATCAAGAGCCAAGACGTGACCACAGAAATTCCTTGTTGTGCATAGTTATTCACGACATTCCCAATGCCCCAAACCATGTTAAATGCAATCAGTCCGACGGTAAACCATCGCAGCTGCTTTTGTTCCATAAAAACACTCCTTCTTCTTCCATAAAGATAAAAATACCTATTAATCATACTCATTTCTATTCATTTAAACAAGCAAACTCATGTATAAATATTGATTTTATCAGCGATTTATTAATTTAAAATCCATTTATTATTTTTTTCTCATCTATGATTTTTAAGCTGAAAATCAAAAAAGGCTTTAAAGAGCTTTTTCAGCAGCTCTTTAAGCCCTTGCTTGATTTTAATGTTCTCATAAAAACGAAGGATATTCTCATCTAAACAATAGAATAAAAGTCATGAATCGTTTCTATTTCTTATGCTTTGATTTTAAATGTACTTGGCGCCCACTTGTAAATCACCAGAAAGCCTATCCCTACGTACAATAAGCTAAGCGCAGACAAAACAACAACATACAAATAGCTAGCTAGTTGTATCCGCAGATTGAAATAAGCAATTAGATAAAAACCGCCCGATACCACCTTGTATAATGGACTAACCACTTCCAGCTCTCCTGTAAAAGGCTGCAGAATATAGTAAACAAACAATTCATGAAAAGAAAATAAAAACGCTAAAGCGATCAGTAAAAACACTAACACAATAAAGAAGCGTCCTTCCAGAAAAAAGCCGTTTAATACATGTAAAAGCAGATAACAGCAAAAAATACCAATTGCCAATAAACCATTATAGTAGAAGGTTTGTTTAAACCGATAGTTAAATCCAGTAACAATAGTACGCGCTTCCCGATAAAAAGGATAATACAGCATTGAAACGTCGCAATTTACAAAAACCAGCTGGACGACTTTTTTACCAAAAGACAGAACATACATGATAAAAAACAGCACTGGCAAGGTTTTAGCAACTTCTTTCGTGGCTAAAAAATCAGCAGGAGCAAGCCAGCTTAGCCCGATAATGACCAGCAGAGCCAAGCCAATAACAGAAAAACGATACATTAAGGCTTTGTTTAATATAGACCGATAGCGACTGAAGAGTAACGCATTTAAATAATTACTTCCCGCTAAATGCTCATTAGCATTTTCCGTTGTCACAACCAGCTTTTTTTGCATCGTCAAGCCTTCACTTAAATACTGATTCGTTGGGCCAACAAATTTTTCCCATTTAGCACTTGTCTCAGCAGCAAGAGACTGTTGATACAACAAAAAATCATGTTCGTATTTAAAAGATAAGAACAGCCATAAACTACCTGCTAAACACCCAAGCAAAAACAACAAGCCTCCCCAGGACAGGAGCATGCCCATCAACGAATCAACAAGATGATAGCGCCAAATAACTACGCCAAGTCCTAACACCAGCAGCTCGCTGCCTAACATCAACAAACGTCGGAAAAATACAGAAAAGCGCCACATATAAACCATTCTATGAATATACAAGCAGAAATAATTAACTGCTAAATAGCTGAATAAAACCAACAGCAGCGTACTGAAGCCACGACCAAATAGTACACCTAAAAATAATGCTGCCGGCAAATAAGCGATCGCTTGATAGGCGCTATCTAAAAGACTCATCCCACGAACAACCGTTGCTCTGGATAATATAAAATCATCATAAAAACGAACGATATTCGTTTTAACAGCCGATCTCCCCTGCATAAAAAGGTTCCACATTATCATCAAAAACAACCAGATAAATAAACTGTTCATCAAAACATGTGGCTTAAAAGCAAAGAATACATTCGCTATGTCCTCATTTGCCGCAATGCTTTCCAGCACAACCGCGCTAAAAAGATATAAGCCTAACCAAAAGAACTTATAAACAATACTTAATGAAAGAGACAAAAATAATCCCAACAGCGTGACGACTTCTTTGATTCCATACAATTCATATAAGCGCATAGGAATTTTGGAACCAAGCCACGGTATTTTGCGTATAAAATAAATCAAGCCATTGATCTTATTCGTGACGTTCACCAATTTAAAGTACCAGTAATACTTGAAATAAAGTTTAAAAAGCGTCATTCTCAGACCTCCGCTTCTTGCTCGGTCGCTTCATCCGTTAAAAGCTGAACAACTTCTTCTTCAAAATCGCGATCATGAATTCGTTCAGAAGCGACTCCGATTAATTTTTTATGATGCAATAAAACTACCTCATCGCATAGATCTTGCGCCAACTGTAAAATATGAGTAGAAAAAATGACAATCGAATTTGTTTTTGCCTTCAAAATCAACTCTTTCATTTCATGAGCAGCGACCACGTCAAATGATGTTAACGGCTCGTCCAAGAGCAGTACTGGCGGTTCAACCATTAAAGATACTAGCATTTGAACTTTGTTTTGCATTCCATGGGAAAAATCCTTCAATAAACGATGCTGATCGCTCAGATCAATGCCAACAGAAGTCAAATAGGCTTCGGGTGTTTTCAGCTGCTGAATTCGCTCTTTATTAATATCAATAAAAAAACGAACAAATTCATAGGCAGTCATAAAAGCCGGTAAATGCGGGGTAGTATAAACAAAACCAATGTTGGTATTTTCAAAATTTGTGTGCTGCTCTCCGTTCTTTTCCAAAATAATCGAACCTGCATCAGGCAAAATATTTTTAGAAATACAATTGAACAATGTCGTTTTCCCGGCCCCGTTACGACCTAAAAGACCATAAATTTTGCCTTGTTCAAAAGTAAAATTCGCTTGCTCAATAATTTGTTTGTTGTCGAAGGCTTTACTAACATTTTCAAGGATTAACTTCATTTTTCCACCCCTTCTCTTTTTATCAATCAATTAACTTAAAGAAACATCCCGTTTATTAAACAGATACTGCATTAATCCATAAATAATCACACTATAAATAATAATTCCTACGGCCATTTGCCAAAAATTCAAATGAAAAGACGACCCTTCCATTAACGTTCCTTTGATATTCAGCATATTAAACAGGTTCCATTTTAGCCAATCATACTTTTCAATCAACACCATCAAAAATGAATTCACAATCGTGCTGCCAAATAAGACGCCTAGACCAATGCCAACTGCTAAGCTTTGCGAACGAATTGCTGCGGAAATGAACATCGTAATGCTTATATATAACAATATCAACAACAAATTGGCACCGGCGTAAGCTCCAGCAACTGTCAGTGCATTCCATCCGTGAAAGCCTTCCACAACTGACAAAGGTGACTCAGCTTTTAAAAACAGGTTGGCAGAAGCAAGACTGGCGATATACAAAATAACAGTACTGATAACTCCGTAAATAAGACACACAACAAATTTCGAAAAAAGAATCTGACTTCTGGTAAATGGCCGAATCAAAAGAAATTTAATCGTTCCCCGACTGAATTCCTCAGCTACGATTGAAGCTGCCACAACAACGACAAATAGATTTAAAAATGACGTCATTTCTGTCAAAGAGGCAAACAGACTATTTGAATTTAATTCTGCTCCGCCTCCCGTAGATCCGTTGCTCGTTTTGACCAGCAAAGTAATCCCAAAGGTCATCAGAACTAGAATCACCCACATAATCCATGATGATTTCTTTTTAATTAATTTTTGCCATTCATTTTTTATTAAAACCCCCATTTTACAGCCCTCCATTTTCTGTCCAGCGCAAGAAGTTATCTTCTAGCGAATTCACATGAACCTTTAGCTCTTTTAGATCAATATTTTCTGCTACTAATTCCTTCACAATTTCTGAGCGAAGATCTTCCGTTAATTCAATTTTTAAATAGCCGTCTTCTTCAAGAACCGTGTAGCCTTTTTCCAACAAAAATGTTTTTGCCTTATGCATTTGATCAACTGCTAATAAAACGACCAAATGATCCTCTTCAGTCGTGTTCATTGGACCAACATAAGTGATTTCACCTTTTTGAACAATAACCAGATCGTCACATAACAGTTCCATATCACTCAGCTGATGACTGGAAATCAACACCCCTACACCTTGCTGTTTTAAGGCTTGAATCATTTCCCGAAATTCTCGCATGCCTTTTGGATCTAAGCCATTCATCGGCTCATCCAATAGCAGCAGATCCGGCTTGTGAATAATTGCTTGTGCCACACCTAAGCGCTGACGCATTCCTAAAGAATAGGTCTTCACCTTCTGATCAATATTATTTTCCAAATGGACACTATGAATCACCGCATCCAGCTCTTCATCAGAAATAGCGTTTGGCGATATCCTTACATATTGCTTCAGGTTTTCAAGACCAGTCATATAATTGTAAAATTCAGGATTTTCAACGATTGCGCCAACATGGGCCATTGCCTGTTTAAACTCATTGGAAACAGAATGACCTCCGATCGCGATCGTTCCTCCGTCATGCTTCATTAACCCCACCAGCATACGAATAATCGTGGTTTTCCCTGCACCATTTGGACCCAAAAGTCCCGTGACTTTTCCGCTTTTCACCTTAAATGATGCTTGATTGATAATCTTTTTGGTGCCTATTTGTTTGGAAATATTTTCCACCTCTAATACATATTTCGTTTCCATGCGCTACCTTCTTTCTGGTTCAATATATTTTTTTAAAATTACTACCGTAATCACTACACTAATGATTATTAAACAGCCATCCAACAGAAAATCAGATAAATAGTACTGCGTATAATATAACGTTATCTTCAAACCTTGTATCTGGAAGAACTTAATTTGCTGTAAAGTCTGCATTAAATAGCTTGAAACTACCCCTTCCATTACTATAAATAGAAAAACCAATAAATAACGTGTTATGCGCTGAAACCGTAATTTTACCTTCAAACTTATCATAAAACTAAGAAAATAAATGAATAAGCTATAAACAGTCAAGGTTAGCAAGCTATAAATAATGAAAAAGAGATATTTTCCATAGCTCAAAATTATTCCGGCATTTTCTGTATGATTTAACAATAACGTTATCAAAGCATAGCCAGCATAATAAAGCAGCACGAATGACGAACTGGTTACCCAGCCAAAAACTATATTGTATAAATATAAGCGCCGCTCGCTTAGCGGCAATAATCGATAATAGCTTTTTTTAAACACTTTAATTTGTCGAAGTAGCTCCGTTAAAAAGTGCAGACAAGCAAAAAGTACAAGTAAAATCATCACAATTTCCGGCAACCTAGTAATCGTATTTCCCTGAACGCCCAGATAATAAATTAGCCACAAACTGCTTGCTATAAATAGAGCCAGGCTATTAAACCAATTCGTACGGCTTTCTTTACTGAATTCGATCCATAACTGTTTCATTTCATCACCCCTCCGCCTCAACATAGCGGTCAATTAGCCAACAAGTTAGTCCGATGCTGACAAAATTTCCTATCATTTGTACCAGCAGCCGAATTGATACTTCAGATAACTGTTCAACATACATCCCTAAAAAGGAACGTGTCACACTTGAAGATATGGATACAAAGGAATCAAAAAGTGTTGCCATTACCATGAACAGGATTAAACTTAGCAAACTGCGATAACGTTTAGGCACAAATTTCAACAGACTGATTGAGCTATAGACCAATAATTGCACAAGTAAAAACAGATTGCTCACATCTAAAGCCCCTAATAGCAGTTCAAATCCTGAGACAGCAAAAGTAAAAGCAATACCTGTCCATGCAAAATACATAATAAAGCTGATGA
Organism: Enterococcus sp. UD-01; assembly: GCF_044909655.1. Lineage (NCBI taxonomy): Bacteria > Bacillati > Bacillota > Bacilli > Lactobacillales > Enterococcaceae > Enterococcus > Enterococcus sp. UD-01. The sequence goes on from NZ_JBIYEU010000007.1 coordinate 138,382, forward strand.
TCAAATGTCCCATAGTAAAAAATACACCTACTAAGAAACTAAAAAGTAAACGATAAAGATAGATACGCAGAACGCTAACCGGCAGCAGACGTAATTGGGTCGTCTTGAAGCTGCGATATATTTGTTCCGTTTCTACTGCCATAAAGATCACAAAAAAGAGAAACAGCGAAAGAAGCATCAGGCTCAGACTAAGCATATCTGTATGATTCTTGGAATAAAAAAGATATAAACCACCTATAATCAGACTTAATAACCATGTACTACTGTAAATCACCAAATTTTTTTTAGACAGAAATTGCTGAAACCAGTACGTCATATTTCGTACACCTCGCGATATAAGCCTTCTAAGTCCTTGTGCTTCACTTCTTTAATGGACTCCAAAGATTCGTGCAAAATAATCTCACCATCGCGTAAAAACATGACTTCATCAATAATATTTTCGATTTCCCGTAATTGATGTGTCGTGATAATAATGGTGCTGTCCGTGTCAAACCACTGTAAAAGCGACTGAATGATTTTCTCTCTGGACAATAAATCCACACCGCTTAAAGGCTCGTCCAGCAGATAGAGCTTGGCCTTCCTAGCCAGTACCATGCTTAATGCAAATTTTTCCCCATTCCCTTTTGAAAGATTTCCGATTTTTTCCGTTTCGCTCAAATTCATAAAGCGCAACAGTTCATACGCACGACGCTTATCAAAATCCTGATAAAAATAATCATAAAAGCTAATAATCTGCTCCAGACGCTGATTACTTTCAAAGCTGTTATGATCCTCCAAGTAGGCAACAAAGCTCTTTGTTTCTTTCCCAATCGAATGCGCATCAATCTCAATGGTTCCCTTCCAATTTAACGCCAGTCCAGACAATAATCGCATAATTGTGGTTTTCCCAGAACCATTTTCTCCTATTAGAGCAACAATCTTCCCTGAGGATACTGAAAAATGTAAATTAGAAAAAATCTGCTTCATTCCTTTACGATAGCTAACTGAATCAACATTAATTAACTCTTTCATTGCTTTGCTCCTTTTCAATATGCTTGGACACGCTCTCTTTAATCTGCTCCTGTGTAAATCCAAACTTCTTCATTTCAGCTAAAAAATGTGCAATAACCTCTCCCACCACATGCTCTTTTAACTGATTTATTTTTTCACTATCTTCTGTAACAAAACGTCCAAGGCCACGTTTAGAAAAAAGAATCTCTTCTCGTTCTAATTCCTGTAGCGCCCGCTGAACTGTATTTGGGTTCGTAGCCAATTCAACAGCAAGCTCTCTTACAGCTTTAATCTTCATTCCAGGCTGTAAAGTTTCTGAGACAATCTGTTGAATGATAAAGTCCATAATTTGTAAATAGATCGGCCGATCTGTAAGAAAGTCCATTTCTTTACCTCCCTTTGAGCTAAACAAAAGCTAGTGTATTAATTAAATAGTACACTAGCTTTAAAAAAATTTCAATGCATTCTTAAAAAGAACTATAAAAAAAGAGGACGAAACAAAACTACAAAACAGTTTTATCTGATCCTCTACTTACGAATAAATGGTGGAGCAAAGTCTGACGCTTCGACCCTTTTATAAAATTCAATTGCTCAAACCTAAAAGACTGTTGGCTCAACCTCTCATCTTATATCTTTATCTTAATGCTTGCACTGCCGCTGCCAGATTCTCGGCTTGAGTAAGTGCTGAAATAACAGATATTCCATCAATTCCCGTCTTTCTTAGCGTTTGGCGATTAGCTAAGGAGATGCCCCCGATTGCAACCACTGGTTTGGTCGACAGCTTCGTTAACTCTTGCAGTTTATCAGGTCCAATCGGCGCTTTTGCATCTTGCTTGGATTGGGTACCATAAATAGGACCGATCCCATAATAGCTGATGGCTGGTAGGGCATTGGCGTTCATCACCTCCGCTTGATCATAACAGGACAAGCCGACAATCTTATTAGGAAACAACGCCAAAACCTCCTGAATAGCTTGATCATCCTGTCCAACATGTATACCATCAGCATTTAATTCTAACGCCAGCGCCACATCATCATTAATGATAAACGGAATCTGATACTGGCGGCATAATTTTTGACAGGTACGTGCCATCTCCTTCATTGCCTGACCTTTTAAACTGCCTGAACCTTTTTCTCGATACTGAAAGCAAGTAATTCCTGCTTTTAACGCTTGCTCCAATATATGCGGCAAAGTGCCCCATTTGATGTCCTGTGTTCCAGCAATAAAATAAACAGACAGCTGCTCACTATTGAATATCATTTGCACCCACCTTTCGATAGGCCCAATGATTGGTCGGCCCATTTCCTAACCCTACACTAATGCCGTCTGCAATCGCTGCTTGAATGAACGCTTTAGCAGTATGAACCGCTTCGCTGACAGTCTTTCCCTTCGCCAGTTCTGCTGTGATACAGGCTGAAAAGGTACAGCCTGTTCCGTGGGTATTTTTGGTGTTGATTCTTGGTGCGGACAGCCAGTCACACTGCCCATTTTCAAGCAGCAATAAATCTGTGGATTGATCGCCTTCAAGATGGTGTCCGCCTTTTACTACGACGTTTTTTGCACCTAGCCGTTGAATCTTTTTACCAGCTTTAACCATGTCTTCCTGCGTTAGAATGGTCATTCCGCTCATCACCTCTGCCTCTGGAATATTTGGTGTTACTACGAAAGCCTGTGGTAAAATGTGTTCAATTAACGCAGCTACTGCTGATTCCTTTAACAAGGCATGTCCGCTTTTAGCAATCATTACCGGATCGACCACTAGCGGACCAAACGCAGCCGTCTTTAAAAAATCCGCGACCAGCTTGGTAATATCAGCAGTAAACAGCATACCGGTTTTTACAGCAGCAAGCTTAAAGTCCGTCTTGATAATTGCTAGTTGATCCTCAATCGCCTCTAACGGAATAGCATACACCTTTTGCACCCCTTGAGTATTTTGGATTGGCAGTGCCGTTAACACTGACGTACCAAAAACCATTCGCTCCTGAAAGGTTTTTAAATCAGCCTGTAGGCCTGCACCGCCGCCGCTGTCAAAGCCCGCAATCGATAATGCCTGGATAGTTTCATTCATTTTCATCAATCCTTTCTACTCTCGCTCTTTCGCGAACAATTGTTTCAGTGATTTGTGACAGTTGATCGAGCAAATACGTTCTAAACGACCCAACAGCTAAGCCATTCAGCTGCTCTGACACTAACTCACCAGCCAAAGCATACATAGTACTAGCGGCAGCGACACTTTCCAAAAGCTCTTCCTCAGCAACTGCTAAAAAAGCACCGCAAATACAACCATGTAAACACCCCGCCCCAGTCATCTTCGTAAAATAAGGCGTTCCGTTATGAACCAAATACGTCCGTTGACCATTTGTGATAATATCCGTTTCTCCGCTAACTACTACTAACGTTTGTGTCTGTTGCGCCAGCTGCTTCGCTATTTCCTGTACATTGCCTGTACCGCTACCGGCATCTACTCCTTTGGCGGACCAAGTAACACCGGCTAAGGCAGCAATTTCACCAGTATTCCCCCGAATTAAGGTTGGCTTTATCTCCCTTAATAACTGCTTTACAGCTTGTTGCCGATAGCTGGTTGCACCAGCACCGACAGGATCCAAGACAATTGGCTTGCCTAATTCATTCGCTTTTTTTCCTGCCGTAATCATTGCCTGCAGCTGTTCATCATTTAATGTGCCCATATTTAAAACAACTACATCAGCCAAAGTCGCGACCTCTTCCATTTCCGCCACTGTGCTTGACATAAAAGGTGAAGCCCCAATTGCCAACAAGCCATTAGCAGAATCATTTGCAACGACAATATTGGTAATGTTATGAACCAGTGGATTTTCAGTTCTGATGGTTTCGATTAACTTGTATGCTTTCATTCCTTTTGCCCCCATTGTTGTTTTGTATAAGCCATTTCCCAAAAATTAACCTCTTCATAGCTACTGATAAGAAAGGCCTCCTTCATCGCAGCCCGTTCTTCCTCAGAAGCTTGCTCTGCTAAAGCATCCGTTAAATCTCTTTGACGACGAACCGTTTCTCGATAAGCCAGTTGATCATAGGTTTCAATCCAGCGTTGATAAATTGGAACAGGTGAACCGCTTTTAATCAGTTCGGTCCCGATTTCCTGATAAAGCCAATAACATGGCAATAAAGCCGCTTGTGTTACGGCGATGCTTCCTGTGCCCAGCTTATGATGTAAGTGAGCAACATAATGATACGCATTTGGTGCGATAGAGGTTTGAGCAATTTCCCCATCCGTTATTTGTAAATCTGTAAAAAACAATTGTCTTGTTTGGATTTCAGCTCTTTCCAGACTTTCAACATTTTGCACCAATTGCTGCTGAATTTTCTCATCTGTCGTAAGCGCTACCGCTTTTAACTGAATTCGGCTAAATTCTTCTAAATAATACCGATCCTGCAAAAGATAAAAACGAAATATCTCCGGCGCCAGCGTCCCCGCCTTCAACTCTGAAATAAACGGATGCAGCTTGCTTTGCTGCCAAATCGGCTCTGCTGCTGTTCGTACTTCCGTGGTAAAGGTCATTTCTCTCCTCCTCATTTTTCGAGAAGAACTCTAAAAAACAAAAAAACTCTACAAAATGCTTTACCATTTCATAGAGTCGTGTCGTTTATTTTATCTCTTAGACTACTTCCCTACGCGAGTCTCAACTCTCAGGTTCAAAGGGTCCGTTCTTTTGGAACATCTCAGTCAATATGACTCCCCCAGTACTTCTAAAGTATAACACATTCATGCTTCGATCGTTACTTTTTTACGTCCTTTTTTATTAAAACTAAGTTCTTAAAAAACTTTTTTATTCTTCCCGTGTCTCTTCCTTCTCTTGGCGCACCGCATGCAGCTCGGATTTTATTTCTCTTCTTTTTTCAACCACCACAAAAACAAACCCGATAATAAACGGTAAAACAAAGCTGGCAAAACGATACAATAAAAGCGAAGCAACGGCATCAACGGTACCTACCAGCGGCTTAAACAATAGCAAATACACGAATTCAAAAGGTCCGATACCAGCCGGCGTTGGAAATACACCCGATAAAATAACCGCAAAGCTGGTAAACGAAAAGACCAACAGGAAATCAATGGTGGGATGATTTTCCAATAAAACAATATAAGGAATCACATACCAACAAGGCAATTTAGCAATATTCCAACCCAAAACACGCAGCCAAGCGGAACGATCCTGTGTAATCGTCTGAACGGTCTCTCTTAATGAATAAATTTGGATATTACATTTGTCCGCCCAGTCACGCAGCTTTTTACGCTTCAAATGCTTGTGCGCCCAGCTCGTCAGCAAAACCTGCAGATTAATACTGCTGGAAAGAACTAACAAGGAAAAGATAATAGCAAAAGTTAAAATGACACCCGCTAAAATAAACGGAATCATTTTCGGTGAATGCTCGTAAAATAAAGAAAACTGAATAATTAAGCCAAGCACAGCCCAAAAAATCACTGCCACTTTGTACATAATCATATGAAGTGCGGTAATGCCGATGCCTTTAGAAACAGAAAGGCCTTTTTTCTTATAAAAATAAATTTCCGAAAGCAAGGTGCCAGTCCCAAAAGAAATCACACGATAAAAAGCCACGTAACATGAAGTGAAAAAGCCGTCCTTGATCGTAAATCCTTTTTGGAAGCAAGCGGCAATTGCTTTAATAGAGCGTCCTTCCACGACTTGATAAATAACACCAAAGAGAATAACCAGACCTAAAACAAGCCAGCTGGTTTCCATTAATTGAGCAAAAATACTGCTCAGTGAGTTATCCATCACATAAATGATGACGCCAATAAAAACCGCCAACAAACCAATATTCAAAAAAATCTTTGTTTTAGAATTGCTTTTCATAGTAGCTCCCAACTAGTTTGATTATCTTTTGTAACTAAAATAAATAATTGCAACTGCGATTATGGTTCCTAAAATAAAAATGAAATAAAAGCGTAATTTTCTGGTTTTGTGGTGAAACAGCTGCTGTGCCAGCAAACCGCCAATCCCACCGCCTATTAACCCAACAAGCAACAGCTCGGATTCCGGTATGCGCCATTTTCCTTTTTTTGCCCGCTGTTTATCTAAATACATAGCAAAAAACTCGAACAGGTTCACACCAGCCAGATAGAGCCAAGGCAGATGCTTGAACAATATCTCCATCATTTATTTTTCCTCCAACATCGTTCTCTTAATAGAATACCGTGGAAAAGACAAAAAAGTAAAGGTCTTTCACTTAATTCTTGTCATCCTCTTGCGCTGAAGCAGGTGTGAAGATGGTTAATCCATGCTTAACGACCTTCATGTGAACCGGCAGATCATCACTTGGATCGCCATCAACCCGCGTACCGATTTTCTTTCCTTTTGTACTTTTAATGGTAATCTCAGCTGCAGTAAAGTAATTCAAATCAGGCAGCTTATAAATTTTTCCAGTTAAAATTCTAGGTAAATAAAAGGCCAGTTTAAAAAAGCTCAGCTTCGGTAAAATACTTAAATGAAATAAACCGTCGTCTGCAGCCGCAGAATCATCAAAAGCTGTATAGCCGCCAACCGAATTTGTCATCGTTACCGTCACCAGCTGAGTCGCTCCCCGCCAGTGGTTATCGTCTGCTGTAACATCTAAATAATAACGTTTCTTTTTAGCCAATAATTTGAAAAAATTACGGACGAAAATAATCGAACCATATTTTTGTTTTTCTTTTTGGGTAATTCGTGCAGCAGTATCAGCCAGAATCCCAATCGTCATCGTACTAATAATCACTTTTTCGTTTACTAATCCGTAATCAATTTTTCTGGTATGTCCTGCTAAAATCACCTCTGCCGCTTCTTCAAATTTCAAGGGAATCTTCAAAACCTTTGCCATATTATTGACCGTCCCCCCCGGCAATAAGCCTATTTTAAGCTCCGGTAGTAATTCTTTGAAGTCTGCTACATTATGATTAATCGTGCCATCTCCACCGATAAAAATCAACGTATCGACAGCCTCTTTTTGCGCTTTTGCTACTGTTTTTTGACTATCACAATCCGGTCCGACCTGCTCTAAGAAAAACTGTGCTTCTGTTAAGCCCTGCTCCTTGGCATAAGCGACGAACTTTTCAGCAATCGCCCGTCCTTCGTCCTTGCCTGAGGTTTCATTGAATAGAATCATAATCTTTTCCATTGTCATCCTCCTCTATTACTCGCTGACTGGTGCAGCGGTATTATTTTTAAAGCCCGAAACAAAACCGATTCCACGACTTGTAACGGGCTTAGCTTTTAAAATTAGGCTTTACTTAGCATTTAACTCAGCGATTTTGACAATCACATCTGTCGCTTTTTCCATTGCCTGCAGAGAAACAAATTCAAAACGACCGTGCATATTTTCACCGCCTGCAAAAATATTAGGTGTAGGTATTCCTAAATAGGAAATTTTAGACCCATCTGTACCCCCTCTGACAGGCTCAATTAAAGGTTCAATCCCAAGCTCAAGCATTGCTTGTTTGGCAATTTCAATAATGCTCAGGTCTTTTTCGATAATCTCACCCATATTGTAATATTGATCGAAGAGCTTAACCTGTACTCGTTCCTGATCGTAGCTCTGGTTCAAGCTTGTTTGAATTTGCGTAATCAAGGCTTTGCGTTCTTCAAATTTTTGTCGATCATGATCGCGAATGATATACGTCATTTGAGCTTCTTCTGGTGTACCGCTCATTTCAGCTAAATGGAAAAAGCCTTCGTAGCCGTCCGTTTTTTCTGGAACCTCTGACGCAGGCAGCTGGTTGTGAAAATCTATAGCCAGCTGTAATGCATTAATCATGGTATTTTTAGCCGTTCCCGGGTGAACATTTTTTCCTTGAATCGTAATTTCTGCTTGAGCAGCATTGAAGGTTTCGTATTGCAGCTCGCCCACCGGACCGCCATCCATTGTATACGCAAAATCAACGTTAAACTGCTCCACGTCGAATTTATTAGCACCGACGCCGATTTCCTCATCCGGTCCAAACGCAACGCGAATCGTTCCATGCTTGATGCTTGGATTCTTCAAGAGAATTTCCATAGCTGTCATAATTTCGGCAATCCCTGATTTGTCATCAGCACCTAGTAAGGTCGTACCATCTGTTGTGATAAGTGTTTGATCCTTGTAATTTTTTAAATTCGGAAAATCCGTTGTGTTTAACGTGAATTTGCCGGCCTGATCTAGTTTGATGGTTGATTCACCGTCATAATTTTCAATAATTTGCGGATTTACACCCACCGCATTAAAATCAGCGGTATCCATGTGGGCAATAAAGCCGATCGAACGAACTTCTTTGTCAACATTACTTGGTAAAGTAGCCATCACAAAGCCGTTTGCTTCATTATAAGATACATCACTCATGCCTAGCTCTTCCAGCTCTTTTTTTAAGGTTTGAGCAAAAGCTACTTGCGTTTGTGTTGAGGGAGTCGTCGTGCTTTTAGCATCAGATCGTGTTTCAGTTTTAACATAGCGTAAAAAACGCGGCAATAAATTTTCGTACATGCGTCCATTCCTTCTTTCCAAATTATCTAAATTGAAACGGGTTCGTATTCGTTTCTGACTTCAGAAACGTGATATCCCAATTATAGGCTTTTTTCCATTCATTGAACAGCGCGACCAACTTTGGCTTGCACAGCTGCTCGATATAATGTCCCGGATCAATGACCGCCATGCCCTCTGACAGCATATCATGTCCCGTGTGGTAATAGACATCGCCAGTAATATAAACATCAGCTGCCTTTTTTAAGGCATCCCGGAAAAACTTTTCCCCACTGCCGCCGCAAATCGCCACTCGTTGTATCAATTTATCTTCATCATTAGCCACAAGCCGAACACCGTCAAGCTGAAAACGCTGCTTAACTATTTCCGTAAATTCCTTTAACGGCAAAGCCTGCGGCAGCGTACCAACGCGGCCTAAGCCATACTCTTTTGTCAAGTTTTCAATCGTATATAAATCGTACGCCGGCTCTTCATAAGGATGGGCACTTAGCATAGCTTCTAAGACTTTGGCTTGAATCGTTTCGGGAAAAATCACTTCAATTTTCGCTTCTTGTACAACCGCTTCTTCACCAGCCTCGCCTATAGCCGGATGCGCAGTGGCTATAGGCGTAAAGCGACCTGTGCCGATTAAGGAATAGCTGGTATTTTGATACTCGCCTTGAGTCCCGGCACCTGCTTGGGCCAGTGCCCGCCGGACCTTTTTAGCCTCATCCACAGGAACAAAAACCGCCAGCTTCTTATAAGGAATCGTATGTGTTTTTGCCAGGTACGTTGTATTTTCAATATTCAATAGCTCACAAAACCAATCATTTAAGCCATTGTCGATAATATCCATATTCGTATGCGCAGCAAAAACAGCGATATCATGCTTTAATAAATCAGCGTACATCTTAGTTTGCGGATCATTCGTCGTCAAGACTTTAACCGCTCTAAAAATCGGCGGATGCTTGGCAATAATTAAATCTACTTGTTTTTCAATTGCTTCTGCTACTACTTCCGGACGGACATCTAAGGTAACCATCACACGCTCAATATCTTTATCCAGCGTGCCGATCTGCAGCCCAACCGGATCTCCGGCTTCGGCTAAGTACTGAGGACAATAAGCTTCGAAATGATCAATAAACGTCTGCGCATTAAGACTCATCCGCTAAAACCTCCTTAATTTGTAACAGCTCCGCTTGCATCCGCGCTGTTTTTTCTTCGTGCTCGCCAGTTGCTTGCGCCAGCTGCTTTAATACATATTCGCGTTGTTTTAATTCCTGCTGCCACTTTTTCAAGAAGATTGCAGAACGCTTTTTAAGCAGGATTGGGCCGAAAAGTCTTTCTTTTTCTGTGTAGGCAATTCTGCGTTTTTCTCTGGCAGCCACGATGATTTCATAGATTTTGTGGTTTTCCTCTAAAATATCTTCATCAAGAATGGTATACCCGTGATCTGTTAACCAATCCCGCAGAGTTTTTTCACCGATATTTGGCTGTAAAATTAATCGCTCAGTTCCTTGTAGATGCTGATTGTTCCAGCCCGCATCTAAAATGCTGCGAATCAATGCTCCGCCCATACCGCAAATTGTTACGACATCAATTGCATCTGCAGCTGTCACGGCCTCTAATCCATCCGCTAAGCGCACGACAATTTTTTCCTGTAAGTCATTCTTTTGAATCTGTTTTTTAGCTGATTCATAAGGACCCTTAACCACTTCTCCTGCAACGGCAAAAGAAAGCTTATTTTGTAGCATTAGTGCAACCGGCAAATAGGCGTGATCGGAACCGATATCTGCCAAGCGACTTTGTTCGGGAACGAATGCGCCGACTCGCTCCAACCGTTTTGATAATTGATTTTCATTCATTCGTTTCATTCCTCCGAAGTTATTATACCATTGAAAAATCAGGATGAAAACTTTCAGAGTGCAGAAAGTCAGCTACTACAAATTGTTTGCTATCGTTATTTTTCTGACGACTCTTTTTGCTGACGTTGCCTTGCCAGCATCTCCTTTTTCAGCTGCTTGTGTGCTTTTTTCGAGCCACGTTCCAGATCTCTTCGTTGCTTGCGTACTTTAAAGGCTTCAAATAAGCTATCCAAATCGTAATCAAGCGGGTACAAGTCCTTGGCACTAGTTTCCAGCTTTAACTGACGCTGTGGTACGGTCACTAGTTGTCTATCATGATAAATCACAACTTTATCTGTCATTTCAAGCATTTCATAAACTAAAGCTGTCTGCTTTTTCTCTGTCCAAAACACACGATCGCCTTTATTAAACACAACGCTGGTCTGCTTTTCCTGTTTAACTGATTGTTGTTTTTGCTTGATTTTTTCAGTCGTATAAGCTCTTGTTGTGAGATACTCTTGTGCAGTTTTAACTACTTGTGGTGCCAGTTTCATTTTTTCAGCAATCCAAAATGCATTGCTGGCGCCCGTTTCGCCCATAATCAGCTGATACTTCGGTGTTAAGCGTTCCGCATCAAATGCCATGGCTGCTGTAGTAAAATCGGCGTGCTCCTGTGAAAAGCGTTTAATCTCTCCATAATGTGTCGTCGTAATCAGCAGACTGCCCTTTTGATAGAAGGCTTCCATAATCGCAATCGCTAAAGCCGCTCCTTCATTCGGCTCTGTACCGCTGCCGATTTCATCCAGTAATATCAGACTATTCCGCTTGGTTTGCGCCAAAATCGTAGAGATATTTTGCATGTGCCCTGAAAAAGTACTTAATGCATTTTCCAAGCTTTGCTGATCCCCGATATCGACAAAAATTTGTTCAAAAATCGCTACATTGGTGCCAGGATCAGCAATCACTTGTACACCAATCATCGTTTGCAGGGTGATCAATGCAACGGTTTTTAAAACAACGGTTTTTCCGCCCGCATTAGGTCCAGTGATCGTTAATCCTCGATATTCCCGACCCAAAGTCAAATTCAACGGCACTGCAGCTGCTCCTAATAAGGTATGCTTCACATTGACAAAGTGAATAATACCCTCCTGATTAATTTCAGGTTCAATGCCGTTAATTTCACGGCTAAATTTGGCTTTAGCAAAAATCATATCATATTGAGCGATGACCTCCAGATTCGCTTCAATGGAAGGCATTTGTTCAGCAATTAATCCCGTTAACGTCGACAGCAACTGATAAATTTCCGTAGACTCCGCCAGCTTTAATTCGGCAAGCTTATCATTCCATTTGGCAGCCGCAGCCGGCTCAACAAAAACAGTGGTGCCTTTCGCTGACTGCTCGACAATCGTTCCTGCAATTTGCTTTTTGTAGCTTGCTTTAATCGGTACGGTTAAACGATCATTTTTCTTAACAATAATAGCTTCCTGCAGCTTCGGCTTATTTTGCGCATTTCTCAGGAAACTTTGCAGCTTGCTTTCAAGCTCCTTTTCACACTCAGCCATCGCCCGGCGAATTTTGCGCAGTTCTCGACTCGCATCACTATCCACCTGATTATTACGGATCACCCGATAGATTTCATCCTCTACCTCCGGAAAAATCTGTAATGATTCACTATATTTTGCCAATAGCGGCGCAAGAAATTGATTTTTTTGCATAAATTGTTGAATGAGCCGATTACTTCTTAAAAAATCAGCATAAGTCATCAGCTCTGCCGGCTCTAGGATAAAGCCCTTTGCTACCTGCTTAGTTAAATGCTCGATATTCGTTAAACCCATAAACGGTACATGTAGATTCGCGGTCAGTAAGGCTTTGGCTTCGGCTGTTTCCTGTTGTCTTTTCTCTACCACTGAAACCTTTGAACTTGGCTGTAAACGATCGATCAGCTCTTTGCCATAGGAGCTAATAGCGTAGCTTTTTATCTTTTCTTTAATCTCAATAAATTGGGTTTTACTATAAGTTTCTTGATTCATTTTGCTCTCCTTCTTTTTAGGAGATACCTTGTCATTATAAATAACGAAAAACAAAAAAAAGCGATGAAGATCCTCACTTCATCGCTCGTTAATTACTCTATATACACTTGTCTTTCACAGACAAGCAGAGCTTTTGATGAGCTATGACAGGTATCTAACTTAGGTACGCTAAAGAAACCATTAAAATGGTCCATTTTTCTTTAGCTATTTTATTCCTTTGAGTTAGATACGAACACTCATCAAAACACCTCATAATGTTTGCTTTCGTTATTTATTTCTCGGCTACAGTATAACTTATTTTTCAAAAGAGGTCAAACGTATCATTTCCCAGAAATTTCCGTTACAGCTTGGTAGAGCGCCAAATATTTTTGGCTAGATTTTTCCCAGCTAAAATCTTTGTTCATCGCCGTTTGAATCATGTTCGACCACGTTGACGGTTCCTTTTTGAAAAGGGCCACAGCCTCATGTACGCTTGCCAGTAAGTTTTTTGCATCGAATTCTGTGAAGCTAAAGCCTGTCGCAGCTTCTTTACCAAACGGTATTACTGTATCCCTTAAACCGCCAACTTCATGCACAAGCGGCAAAGTGCCATAACGCATCGCGATCATTTGGGATAAGCCGCAAGGTTCGGCAATAGACGGCATCAAAAACAAGTCAGCTCCTGCATAGATTTGTTGCGCAGCTGCCAGATCAAACGTTAGGTTGACAGCTAATTTCCGTGGATACCGTTCAGCATATTCCCGATAAGCCGCTTCTAGCTTAGGATCGCCTGTTCCTAATAAAACCAGTTGTATGTCCTCTTCAAGTAATTCCTCTAAGCCTTCAAGGACCAAAGCAAAGCCTTTCTGAGCTGTTAACCGACTAACCATGCCGATTAACGGAACCTCTGGACGAACGGGCAGCTTCATTTGCTTTTGCAAGTTTTCCTTATCGCTTTTTTTACCGGACAAATCATTGGCTGAAAAATTAGCAGCAAGGTATTGATCGCTCGCTGGATCATTCAGCTCATAATCAATGCCGTTTAAAATACCGCTTAATTTTTCTCGCTGCTCGTGCAAGATTTGATCCAAACCAAAGCCAAATTCAGGCGTTTGAATTTCTTCAGCATAGGTTAAGCTCACGGTGTTCACTCGATCTGCATAAAGAATTCCCATTTTCAGGTAGTTGATATTTTCAGTTATCTCAGCAGCCAGTGGAGCTGCTTCGGCCAGCTCTACGCCGAAGTATTCAGTGATTGCCTTATGGTCAAATACCCCTTGAAACTCTATATTATGAATCGTCAGCAAGGTTTTAATCGAAGCCAGCTCAGGCTGTGTATATTTTTCCTTCAGTAAAAAAGGAATCATCGCCGTATGATAATCATTAACATGAATCAAATCAGGGGAAAGCTGGATTTTGTCCAGCATTTCAATAATCGCCTGTGAGAAAAAGGCAAAGCGTTCCCCATCATCCTCATAGCCATATAAATTTTCACGACCAAAATAAGCAGCATTTTCAATAAAATAATACGTCACCTGATCCAAAACCAGTCGCTTGATGCCACATTGCTGGTTTTGTTCACCAACCTTCACGTAAAAATCTGTCACCTTTTCGCATTGCTCCTGATAGGACTGTGGCATTTGACTGAAATACGGCAACGCCACACTCATAGTGAGATTCTTTTTGGCTAGCTCTTTCGGTAAAGCGCCGGCCACATCCCCTAAGCCTCCTGTTTTAAAAAAAGGGGCACATTCAGCGGTACAAAATAATACGTTCATGTTGACTAACCTCCGATAACATCTGTTGTAACAACTTCATTTTTGCGAATAATCACTGGCTTTTCCGGTGTTCCTTTGATGGTGACGCCTGCTTTAACAGTGACATTTTTATCAAGAATCGCATAGCTGATCGATGCATGTTCTTCAATTGTGGCATTGGACATAATAATGGTTTGTAGAATTTCAGCGCCTGCTTTAATAACTGATCTCCGTGAAACTAAGGAATTTTCTAAACGTCCTTCAATGACGCATCCTGTTGCACACTGTGAATTAATCAGCGTTGAGGCTGTGGAATAAAAGGTTGGGACTTCATTTTTTAGTTTCGTATAAATTTTTTCATTATACATCAAATCAACGAAGTTGTGGATTTCAAGCATATCTAAATTAGCCTGATAATAAGAATTGATATCGTAAATGTTGCTTAAATAACCAGTATATTCATACGTATTTGTCTTGTTTTCCAGCATCCGTTTTAGTAAAAATTCACTAATATTGATTGGCTCATTATTTTCCTGTCCGATGGTAAATTGTTCAATCAGCCAATCTGTTTCAATAATATAAATCCCCATCGAAAGATTCAACAGCTCTTCAGGGCTTACATTTGGCTTGAAAGGCTCTACTTTCGTAATTTCGCCGTTACTATCAATTTCCAGAACATTATTTTCAGGAGCAATTTTGGTCTGCGGAAATTTTTTATAAACGACAGTCATTTTATCGTCTTGCTCTTCATGTGCGGCCAAGACATCCTGCAAATTAATATTGCATAACATATTGCTGCCCATAATCACCGTATATTCGGACTCTGATTTTTCTAAATATTCAATGATCGAAGCAAAATAAGGCTGACCTGCTGCTTTTTGTTTAAAAAATTCTTGATAGAAATAAACAAAATAACGATTTTGCAGCGAATCCAAGTTCCATTCTTTTCCGCCTCCGATATGATCAAAAACGGATCTCGTTTCCCCTTCATTAAAGACCATAAATACCGAATTAATTTGAGCATTGGCAATCGCTGAAAGTGGAAAATCAATCAAACGATATTTACAATCAAAAGGCAAGGTATCTAGTGGACGATTTTCAGTAAGCGGCAATAGCGCTTCTGAATTCGCCGGATTTTTTAAGATAGCGCACAATTTAGTTTTCTTCATTTTCTTGCACCCCAATTTTTTCAGAATAACCGATAACTTTGATTTCATTTTCATCAGATACGACCACATTGTCCCCGACAACAGCATTTTCACCAATGATTGCATTTTTGATCGTTACATTTTTCCCGATTTGTGCTCCAGGCATAATTACACTATTTTCTATTACAGAGTCAACACCAACCCGAACACCTGAGGAAAGAATACTATTGTTGATCATTCCCGCAACATAGCAGCCATCAACAATAAGTGAATGGTTAATTGTTGCTTCTGCACAAACATAATGCGGTGGAAAAATTCGATTTCTGGAAAAAATACGCCAGCTGTCATCCCGCATGTTCAACTCATTATCCAAACCGATAAACTCCATGCTCGCTTCCCATAACGAATCAATCGTGCCGACATCTTTCCAATAGCCTTTAAAGCGATAGGCCATAACATTTTCGCCGGCTTCCAAATAAGCCGGAATTACATGGCTACCGAAATCAAGCATCTGACCGTCTTTAGCATAACTATCAACCAAAACCGTTCTTAAATGCTGCCAGTTGAAAATATAGATCCCCATAGAAGCTAAATTACTCTTTGGTTCTGCCGGTTTTTCATCAAATTCAATAATACGATCATGTTCGTCTGTATTCATAATGCCGAAACGGCTGGCATCTTTCATCGGCACTTCAATGACGGCTACGGTTAAGGCAGCATCGTTTTTAATATGCGCTTGCAGCATTTTGTCATAGTTCATTTTATAAATATGGTCACCGGATAAAATCAAAACATGTTCCGGATCAATCTGATCAATAAAAGAAATGTTTTGATAAATCGCATGAGCGGTACCTTCAAACCATTTTTCCCCATCCGCTCCAGAATATGGTTGAAGAATGGTCATGCTGGAATCAATGCCGCCCAATCCCCAACTAGCGCCATTACCAATATGATGGTTCAATTCAAGTGGCTGATACTGCGTAACAACCCCTACGTTTTTAATTCCTGAGTTAGTACAGTTGCTTAAGGTAAAGTCAATAATTCGATATCTTCCTCCAAAAGGAACTGCAGGTTTCGCAATATTCTTGGTTAATTTTCCCAGACGAGTTCCTTGACCGCCGGCTAATATCATTGCAAGCATTTCTGTTTTCATTTCTACGGGTGAAAAACACCCTGCCCCCTTTCAAAAGTCTCTCTTATTTTCGCTAATAATTAGCTATCCCAATATAAACAACTTTCTTTTCATCAAAAAAATTATTCTTCCTAGTAATAAATCTAACAACAAACGTAAAAAAAAGAAAGAAATAGACTTTCAAAATTTGAAAATTACAGAAAACAGGCGTTATTTCACCCATTCACTCACTTTTTAATTTACTTAAAAAAACAAAAAAAGAACGTTAAAAACAAAATAAAACGCTCAAAAAGGTTGAACCAAATATCGCTTCGGCTCGAGCAATTGGAGTAAAAGACAACGAATGCGCTTTTCGCATTGACGGATTTTATGAAATTGCCGAAGAGCATGACTTTTGGACGCTGTTTTCCCTAGGTTGAGACAAAAGTCGCTTTGGCTCGAGCAATTGGAGTAAAAGACGACGAATGCGCTTTTCGCATTGGCGGATTTTATGAAATTGCCGAAGAGCATGACTTTTGGACGCTGTTTTCCCTGGTTGAGACAAAAGTCGCTTTGGCTCGAGCAATTGGAGTAAAAGACGACGAATGCGCTTTTCGCATTGGCGGATTTTATGAAATTGCCGAAGAGC